>NZ_JBJNRJ010000063.1:0-27350 GCF_046233715.1 Trujillonella humicola
GCTGGAAGGCACGAAGCCAGTCAGGCGAAGGGTCACGCCCACTGCCGCCGGCTGTCAGCCCATCACCGATGAGTCGACCCGGCCAGCCTCACAGTCAGGCGAAGGGCATCCTCATGGAGCGGTACAAGATCACCGCAGACGATGCGTTCCGGCTGCTGGTGGCCACCTCCTCGCGAACCAACCGCAAGCTGGTCGCCATCGCCGACGAGCTGTGCGCCGCCGGTGCCATGCCCGCCCCGGCCCCCGGGCGGCGAGACGGCGGAGGTCGCTGAGCCCGGGCATGCTGTTCCCACGGCGCCGCGCCCGCCGGCAGGCGAGGCGCCCAGGCCCGGCAGTTCACCAGCGGGCTGTCGGGCCGCCCTACCCCGACGGCCGCCGGCCGACCGCCCGGCGTGTGCAGCGGGTCGGCCTTGCGCTGCCGCCCGATCCGGCCAGTGGCGGCCCGGCGGGCTTTCGGCGGCCCGGCGGAACGAGCCGTGGAACCACACCTCGAGGCCGGGGTGGCTGGTCGAGGACCCAGAGCACGTGCGCGGCCATGTCGGCCAGGCCCTGCGGGACGATGTGTCACCAGACCGCCCACCTGTTGCCGTACTGGGGGGCGACCGTCCACCACGAGGCGAGCCGGCGCCCGTGCTCGCCCTCCGGACGCCGCCGCCGAGTTGTCCCCTGCGTAGTCCCCATCCTTGTGCCGGGACTTGTTCCCATGTCCCACCCAGACCCGGCCGGTGCGTGTGCCGCGTACTTGTTGGCGTGGCTGGGCGGCGGGCGGGGCGGAGTTTCCCTGCCCGGCCAGCGTCTGACTCGGGGGCATCGGCGCCGCGTCGACAGGCACCGCGTCCGGGCGGGGGGGCGGGGTGGAGTTGGTGTCGGGTTGGAGAAGGGACATGGTCCGCTCCGCAATGGTGCTGTCAGCCGGTTCGGTGGGCACCACGGGGAGGACGTCACTCGTGCCGGACGCGATGGACGCTACGCGTTTCCGGACTCGGCGAAGGGACGTCGGGCACGGAGGTGGGAAAGGCAGTCGTGCGGGTCCTGGCCGGACCTGCCTCCTCCAGGCCCGGTCGTCCCCGCGGGCACGGTCGCGCGCCGACGGTCATGGGCCGGATTCAGCTGAGTGGGTGGCCGCCCTCGGAGTCCCACACTGCCGCCTCGGCGTCCCACGCCGCCTCCGCCCCCCTCTCCGTCGGGACAGCGTGCCCGGCGGCCAGGCGGTCGACGGCCGGCTGCGCGGGTGGGACCGGC
Source organism: Trujillonella humicola (assembly GCF_046233715.1). Taxonomy (NCBI): domain Bacteria; kingdom Bacillati; phylum Actinomycetota; class Actinomycetes; order Geodermatophilales; family Geodermatophilaceae; genus Trujillonella; species Trujillonella humicola. The sequence continues at coordinate 1,243 of NZ_JBJNRJ010000063.1, forward strand.
GCCGCAGCCGGGTGCAGTGCCGCGAGCACCGCGCTGGGTGTGCGCCGGTTGGCGCGGCCGGACGCGGCGGTGAAGGCTTGCCGGGCGGCTCCCGCCGCCGTGTCCGGTGGAACGACGAGCAGGTCGAGCCGGCCGCGGGCGGTGTCGCCGGTCAGAGCGAGCAGCTGCGGGTCGATGCTGCGGAACCACCCCAGCCGGATGGTCCGGCCGTCGGCTGCCAGTCGCCGTGGCGCGGCCTCCCAGGCGTCGGGGTTGTAGGCCGCCCGGGTCACCCGGATCCCCCGGCGGTGCAACTCCTGGACCAGGCCCGGCAGTTCGTCGCTCAGGCTGCGGGTCCGGGGCCACCATGCCCCGTCCAACGTCGTCCGCTTCCCCGGAGGGTCGATGAGTGTGAGTCGGACCGGGTCCCGATCGCCAGGGCGCCGCTGCGGTGTACCGGCAGTCGTCGGCGTCGGGCGGTCGGCGTCCACCGCCGGGTGCGCGGGAACGCGGTTGCGCCGGATGGTGGTCATGACCGGTCGGCTGGGAGCGGGTGGCTCGTCTGTATCGTGCTGGGTCCCATCGGGGACCGCCGATCTCCCTCCGCCAGCGGAGGGGCTGGGCGCCGAACTGGCGTCAGCGCTGACCCTACGCGCATCCCGCCGTTGTCCGACCCGAGCTCGAGCCGCGTGCGCCCGCGTCGACCGCTGCTCACCGGCCGCTGCAGCCGGTGAGCAACCGGCCACCTCGTCGTGCGGCGGCACACGGGCCATGCCGTTCCCACCGGCGTCCCTGGGGGCGGCGGCGCAATGCCGGATAGCGCGGAACCGCAGAGGCTTCGGTGTGCTCCGCGTGGGCGCTGTTGTTCGCGGGCAGGGCTACGCTGAGGTCGACGCAGCGGCTGCGCTGCTCATCTGGTGGCCCCGGACCCGGCGACCTCACCGTTCTGGGGAGCTGTGCCCGTGCATCAGATGCTGGCAGCCGAAGCGGACCAGATGACGGAGGCAGGCGTTGTCCCAGGCCGACTCGACACGGCCGGATCAGGCACGCAGGTGCTGGGGAACAGCCAACCCGCCGCGTGCGCGTCCGGAGCGACGAGCCGCTGCCCCGGGCCGGCGGCCCGTGACATCCCAGGAGCCGGCTCCCGGTCGACCGGGTCGTCCGCGGCGGGTCTGCCTGCTGGTCGCCGTCGGCGGCGCGCTACGGAGATGGTGCTCGTCGTCCGCCGCGCCGAGCGCGGCGGTGAGCCCCTCGACGGCGCACGCGACGTGCGGAGCCGATAGTGATCAGCCCGCATCGCCATCCAAGCCCAGCCGACGATGAGAGTGACGAGGTGGCGCGCTGGCCAGACACCTCCCCCGCTGGTAGTCGGCCATCGAGCGATACCTCGCACAACGGCGGGCCCGCTGGTCCCCGTCAGCACTGGCATCTGCCCGCGACCGGGCGCTCGGTCACCGTTCTGCGCCGCGCACTGGACGCCTTTCTCCGCGAGGCCCAACTGTCCGACGACGAGCGCGACGACCTTCTCCTGGCCGCCTGCGAGGCCGCCAGCAACGCGATCGAGCATCCCCGGAATCCCACCGAACCGTTCTTCGAGGTCCTGGCCGAGCTCGGCGACGGCCGGGTGACGATCGTGGTGTGCGACCACGGCCAGTGGCGGGACGCCCCCGCCGGCACCCACCGGGGGCGGGGCCTGCGGATGATGTGGCTGCTGGCCGACACCACGGTGGCCGCCGGACGACTCGGCACGACGGTGACCATCCGCAGCAGTCCTCGGCATGGTCGGCACCCGGCTACCCCGGACGGCGAGCGCGGAACCGGTGGCGAAGGCGTCCATCCGTCCGCCGCCGTGGGCGGTGGATGACCGGCCCGCGCCTGTGACCGGACTGGGGATGTCAGCATGCCGTCGACAGCGGTGAGGGAGATCCTCTCCGCCGTGTGGGCCGGCTCGCGCGACGGGGCGGACCTGCCCGACGGCCTGGTCCGGCTGTGTGCCCAGACCCTGCCGGTGAGCGGTGTGGGACTGGCGCTGATGACCGACGAGGGACCGGCCGGCACGGTGGCCGCCAGCGACGGCGGGGCTGCAGTTGGAGGAGCTGCAGTTCACCCTGGGCCAGGGACCGTGCGTGGACGCCTCGCGCACCGGCCGCCCGGTCCTGGCACCGCACCTGGCCGACACCTCGTCGCGGCGCTGGCCGCAGTTCGCCGCCGGCGCTGACGCCGCGGGGCTCCGAGCGGTCTTCGCCTTTCCGCTGCAGGTCGGCGGCATCCGACTCGGCGTGTTCGACCTCTACCGGGACGCCGCCGGGGAGCTGTCCGGCGAGGAACTCGCGGACGCGCTGACGTTCGCCGACGCCGCCACCCAGCTGTTGCTGGATCTGCAGGTCCAGGACACCGCCCGGGGGTTCCCGCCCCCGCACGCCCTGGCCGTCCTGGACGACCGGGCCGAGGTGCACCAGGCCACGGGGGTGGTCTCCGTCCGCGCCGGGGTGAGCCTGGCTCAGGCCCTGGCGCGGCTGCGCGCCCGCGCCTACGCCGAGGAACGCCCGATCGGCGACCTGGCCCGCGACGTCCTCGACGGCCTGGTCCAGCTCGGGCAGGACGACGACCATGACTGACCCACACCGCAACGCGGCACGGCATCACACCAGCCGGCCGCCGAGTGGAGGAGCGCATCATGCGTGAACGGCGCCTGGCCGAGGTCTTCGTCGAACTGGCCGACACCCTGGTCGAAGAGTTCGACGTGGTGGACCTGTTGCAGATCCTCACCGAGCGCTGCGTGGAGCTGGTCGACACCGACGCCGCCGGGCTGATGCTCGACGACCAACGCGGCAACCTGCGGCTGATCGCGCACACCCACGAGTCCGCGCGCCTGCTGGAGCTCTTCGAGCTGCAGCAGCAGGAGGGACCGTGCCTGGACTGCTTCGCCACCGGCCGGGTTATCGCCAACATCGACCTGGCCACCGCCGTCGACCGGTGGCCGATCTTCACCCGAGCCGCCCGCGACATCGGGTTCGGCACCACGCACGCGGTGCCCCTGCGGCTGCGGCGGCAGGTGATCGGCGTCCTGAACCTGTTCAGCGCCGGACGGCGACCGCTCAGCGACGAGCAGCTCGCCGTCGCCCAGGGACTGGCCGACATCGCCACGATCGGCCTGCTCCACGAGCGCGCCGTCCGCGACCAGGTCACGATCTCCGAGCAGCTGCAGGCCGCCCTGCACAGCCGGGTCCTGATCGAGCAGGCCAAAGGGGTCCTGTCGGCCCAGACCGGGACGAGTGTGGAGGCGGCCTTCGCCCTTATGCGCACCCACGCCCGGCGCACCGGACAGCCGCTGACCGCCCTCGCCGGCGCAGTCGTCGCGGGGCGCGTCGCCGGGGGCGCCCTGCAGCAGGCGGCGGCATCCTTCGACGACGACCGCGCCACCTGATCGCCAGGCAGACCGGGCGCCCGCGTCCATCGAGGTCGACCCGGCCCGGCACACCTCCTCCCCCGGGGCGTCGGCTGGCTACTCCCGTACGCGCCTGCGCGCACCGTTCCGTGGGTGGCAGCGGAGAGCGAGCAGGGCCATGTCGCCGTCGGCCCGGCCGGTGAGGATGCGGTCGAGCATGGTCGCACAGTTGGTCGACCGGCAGGTCGGCCAGCTGGCCGAGGACGTGCGGCAGCGCCGAACCTCGCAGTTCCGAAGAACCCCCGCCGACGTTTCGGTCTCATCGGGGTCGGTGAACTGACGGTGCCGTCCAGGCAGGGGATGCAGGGCCGCGGCTGCGCTCCTTGACACCCGTTCCGGCCGCGAGGATGGTCCCCAGCGCCACCTCACGTCGTGAGGTGCGCATGCAGCGGGGGGCGCTCCACCGGCACTCCGGCGTTCGCCGGGATTGGCACGAGCCGATGGGCGGAGAGGTCGTCATGACCGAGTACCGCCCGTCCTATCCCGTGCGCGTGGACGGGGCAGCCGAGCCCGAAGCCGTCTCCCGCGGGCTGTGGCTGGTCAAGTGGCTGCTGCTGGTGCCGCACCTGGTCGTGCTGCTGTTCCTGTGGCTGGCGTTCTACGCGGTCGGCATCATTGCGTTCTTCGCGATCCTGATCACCGGCCGCTACCCGCGAGCGCTGTTCGACTTCAACGTCGGCGTGCTGCGCTGGTCGTGGCGGGTGCACTACTACGGCTACGGGGCGCTGGCCACCGACCGCTACCCGCCCTTCACCCTCGCCGAGGTCGCGGACTACCCGGCACACCTGGACGTCGCCTATCCCGAGCGGCTGTCCCGCGGACTGGTCCTGATCAAGTGGTGGCTGCTGGCCATCCCGCAGTACGTGATCGTCGGCATCTTCGTCGGCGGCGGCCTGTGGTTCAGCGCGCACGGACAGCACAGCAGCGACGCGTGGGCGGCCGGCGGACTGGTCGGGCTGCTCGTGCTCATCGCCGGCATCGTCGTCCTGTTCACCGGCCGCTACCCCCGCTCGCTGTACGACTTCATCATCGGCATGGACCGCTGGGCGCTGCGGGTGGCCGCCTACGCCGCGCTGATGACCGACCGGTATCCGCCGTTCCGGCTCGACCAGGGCGGCACCGACCCCGGCTCCACCCCGGCCGTCCCGACGGCCCCGCCGCCCTCCGGGGTGCCCGGCGGTCCCACCCCGGTGGCCCCCGCGCCAGTCAGGTAGCCGGCCTTCCATCGGGCGCCAACCTGGTCGGCCGGCGAGGGACGGCCCTTTCACCCCGCTAGACCAGGCGGGTCACCCACTGATCCGGCCCTTCTTCCGGACCCACAACCGATCTGTCGGCTCCCCGAGCATCTGGCTTCGACCACAGCGGCAGAGCGACTTCGTCCTCCAACGCCCCACCTGCCGAACGACCCACGGTCAAAACGAAAGAAGACGGTCCCGATGGCGACCACGCGCTCCAACCCCCTCACAGACCCGCCCGCCACGGCCAGAGGCCGTCTCGACATGACGGCGGTCGTACAGGACCGCTACGGCCCCGCCCCCGAGGAACTCCTCCGCGTCGCACAGATTGACCGGCCCACCATCACCGACGACGACGTCCTCGTCCGGGTCCACGCCGCCAGCGTCGACCGTGGCACCTGGCACATCATGGCCGGGCTGCCCTACCCCATCCGGCTGGCCGGCTTCGGCCTCCGCCGTCCCAAGTACGCAAACCCAGGACGGAGTCTGGCTGGAACGGTCGAGGCGGTCGGGGCCGCCGTGACCGGCTTCGCGGTGGGCGAGGCGGTGTTCGGCGTCGGCGACGCCACCTTCGCCGACTACGCCCTCGCCCGACCGGACAAGCTGGCCGCCAAGCCGGCGAACCTCACCTTCGAGCAGGCGGCCGCCGTGCCCGTCTCCGGACTGACCGCGCTGCAGGCCGTCCGCGACCACGGGCGCATCCAGGCCGGCGACCAGGTGCTCGTCATCGGCGCCTCCGGTGGAGTGGGCAGCTTCGCCGTGCAGATCGCGAAGGCGTTCGGGGCTGAGGTCACCGGGGTGTGCAGCACGGCGAAGGTCGACTCGGTCCGGGCGTTGGGCGCCGACCACGTCATCGACTACACCCGGGAGGACGCCACCGACGGCAGGCACCGCTACGACGTCGTCCTCGACACCGGCGGCAACGGCCGGCTGTCCCGGCTGCGCCGCGCGCTCACCCCGACCGGACGGCTGGTCATCGTCGGCGGCGAGACCGACGGACGGTGGCTGGGTGGAAGCGACCGCCAGATCCGGGCCACGCTACTTTCGGTGTTCATCGGCCAGAAGCTCGGCACCTTCGTCGCGTCGGAGAAGGCCGCTGACCTCTGCGCCCTGCGCGAGCTCATCGAGGCCGGCGCGGTCACCCCCGCCGTCGACCGGACCTACCCGCTGACCGGCGTCGCCGCGGCGATTCGTCACCTGCTCGACGGGCGGGCTCGCGGCAAGCTCGTCGTCTCCATCGCTCCCACCCCGACCCCCAGTCCGGACGCTGGGAGCGCGGCATGACCGAGAACCGAGCGCCCTTCCCCGTCCGGGTCGACGCGGCGCGGGACCACCGGCAACTGCCGGCCCCGTGGGATGAGCCGTGCGCCGCGCTCGGAATGCCGCCGGCCGGGGGCGGCGCGGTGACCGCTGCGGGCATCCTCGGAACGGCACGCACATGATGCAGGCTCACCACGAGTCAAGGCCGATGATCGGGAAGACGGTGCTGGTCACCGGCGGCACCGGAGGCATCGGCAAGGCGACGGCCCTCGGCCTCGCCGTCCTCGGCGCGCACGTCGCAGTCACCGGCCGCGACCCCCCGCGGACAGAGGACGCGGTCCGCGAGATCCGTGCCGCCGGCGGCGGACCGGTGGATGCGTTCATCGCCGACCTGTCCGCCCAGTCCGAGGTGCGGCGCGTGGCCGGCGAGGTGCTGGGGCACCTGCCCCGCATCGACGTGCTGGTCAACAACGTCGTGGGCTACTGGAACACCCGACACCTCACCGCGGACGGGCTCGAACGCACCTTCGCCCTCAACCATCTCGCGCCGTTCCTGCTCACCAACCTGCTCCTCGACCGACTCAAGGACAGCGCCCCCGCCCGCGTCGTCATCGTCGCCTCCAACGCCCACAAGCTGGGCCGCATCGACTTCGACGACCTGCAGGGCCAACGCAGCTACTCCGGCGCTCGGGCCTACAACCAGTCCAAGCTCGCCAACATCCTGTTCAGCTACGAACTGGCCAGGCGGCTGGAGGGCTGCGCCGTCACCACCAACGCCCTGCACCCGGGGATGGTGCGCACCGGCTTCGGCGCCGAAGACCCCGCAGGCACCCAACGAGTCTTCGTCCCGCTGCTGCGGCCGTTCATGAAGTCGGCAGCCAGAGGCGCGGCCACCTCCATTCACCTGGCCTCGGCCCCTGAACTGGCGGAGGTCAGCGGCCGGTACTTCGTCAGCAGCACAGCCACGAGGTCCTCCCCGCGCAGCTACGACCAGGCCGTGGCTGCGCGGCTCTGGCAGGTCAGCGCCGAACCGGTCGGGCTCACCGCGACCGGCTGAACCACCCATCGGCACAAAGCCGGCCCCCACACCGCCCATCAGCCCGAAGTCAGCGAGTTGGCACATGATCACCGTCGAAAAGCTCACCAAGCAGTACGGCACCACGCTCGCCGTCGACGACGTCAGCTTCACCGCCCTCCCGGGTCGGGTCACCGGTTTTCTGGGACCGAACGGGGCCGGAAAGTCGACCACCCTGCGGATCATGGTCGGGCTCACCCGGCCCGACGCCGGCAGCGCCACCATCGCCGGGCGCCGCTACGTGGACCTGCCCAACCCGGGACGCGAGGTCGGCGTCCTGCTGGACGCCTCGGCCCAGCACGCCGGCCGCACCGGCCGGGAGATCCTCACCCTGGCCCAGCAGTTCATGGGACTGCCGCGGGCCCGCGTCGAGGAGATGCTGGAGATCGTCAGTCTCACCCCGACCGAGGCGTCGCGTCGGGTGGGCGAGTACTCACTCGGGATGCGTCAACGGCTCGGGATCGCGACCGCCCTGATCGGCAACCCCGAGGTGCTGATCCTCGACGAGCCCGCCAACGGACTGGACCCGGCCGGGATCCGGTGGATGCGTGACCTGCTCCGCGGCTACGCCGACCGCGGCGGCACGGTGCTGCTGTCCTCGCACCTGCTCCACGAGATCGAGGTCATCGCCGACGACATCGTGATGATCGGTCTCGGCCGCATCGTCTCGATGGGCGCCAAGACCGACCTCCTCCACCAGGCCGGCACCGTCGTCGGTGCCGCCGACATCCTGGCCCTCGAGCTTGCCCTCACCCAGTGCGGGCTGACCGCCACGACCTCCGACGGCGGGACGCTGCACACCGACGCGGCCGCCGCCCTGGTCGGGCAGGTCGCCTTCGACGCCGGCATCCCGCTCACCGAGCTCCGGGCCGCCTCCAGCGCCGGGCTCGAAGACACGTTCCTCCAGCTCACCGCCGGCACCCAACGAGAAGGAGCACCGGGATGACCGCCGTCGCAGCAGCTCAGGTCCGCCTCCCTCGCGCGACCGTCGAGCCGATACCCCTGACCCGGATCATCGCAGTCGAGCTCCGCAAGATGTTCGACACCCGCTCCGGGTTCTGGCTGATCGCCAGCATCGCGATCACCTCGCTGCTCGCCGCGGGCGGTGTCATCCTGTGGGCCCCGGACGGCAACCTCACCTACTCGACCTTCGCGACTGCCATCCGGTTCCCGGTCGTCATCATTCTGCCGCTGATCGCGATCCTGGCGGTCACCAGCGAGTGGAGCCAACGCACCGGACTCACCACGTTCACCCTGGTCCCACACCGCGGCCGCATCATCACTGCCAAAGCCATCTCGTCGGTCGGCATCGCCATCGCCGCGATGGTGCTGGCATTCGCGGTCGGCGCGCTGGGGAACCTGCTGGGCGCCGCCATCAGAGGTACGGCCCTGGTCTGGGACGTGAATGTGACCCAGTGCCTGTACTACGTCCTGGGAATGGTGCTGAGCCTGCTCATCGGCTTCATGCTCGGGGTGCTCTTCCGGGCCTCGATCGGGGCGCTTGTGGCCTACTTCGTGCTGACGTTCCTCATCCCCACCGTGTTCGGGCTGCTGGCCACCTCACAGCAGTGGTTTCACACTCTGCAGCCCTGGGTCGACATCCAGTTCGCCCAAGCCGGACTGTTCCTCTTCGCCCACGCCCTGACCGCCCAGGAATGGGCCCACATCGCCGTCACCGGCGTCACGTGGCTGCTCAGCCCCCTGCTGATCGGCCTCCGTCTGGTCATGAGGTCCGAAGTGAAGTAGGTGCAGCCAGGGCGACGGCGTCCCATCCTCCACGTCCGGATGACTCCCGACCTGACCTACTGCACGGCGGCCGCCAGGAGCGGCACGGGCCGCGTGCACACCGCGCACCACCACTCCGAAAGGTCACCCATGACCGCCACCGCGCACACCCCGGCTGCGTCCGACCGTTCCCCGCGCGTCGACGCAGAAGAACTGCCGCTCTGGCGGCTGCACGCGATGAGAGTCGGCTACGCCCTCATGGGCATCGGCCTCGCCCTTGTGAAATGGCCGCTGGTCATCAACTACGACCAGTCCCTGCCGCTCTTCGAAGGAGTGGTCGCCGTGATGCTCACGGCGATGTCCCTGCTGGCGTTCCTCGGACTGCGGTACCCGGTGCGGATGCTGCCCATCCTGCTGTTCGAGTCGCTGTGGAAGGTGCTCTGGCTGTCGGTGGTGGCGCTGCCGGCGGCGCTCGCCGGCGAGGTGACCCCGGCCATGAGCCAGATCATCTTCAACTGCTCGTTCGACATCGTCATTCTCGCCGTCACCCCCTGGGGGTACGTCTGGCGCCACTACGTCGTCGCGAAGGGCGACCGGTGGCGATGAGCCGCCACACCGCGCCGCCCGCGCTGCTCCTGACTTGCCCGCAGCGGCGACCGCCGCTGCGGGCCCTCGCACCGATGCCCAGGAAGCCGACCATGACCGCCACCGTGCACACCCCGGCCGCCGCACCAGCCGCGACTAGCCCGATGAGAAGTAGAGCCCGCCTCGCCGGCGTGCTCTACCTGCTCACCTTCGTCTCGATCCCCACCCTCGGGCTGTACAACCCCATCCGGGATCACGCCGATTTCATCCTGGGAGCCGGAAGCCAGACCGGCGTGCTCTGGGGCGCCTTCACCGAGGTGATCGTCGGCGTTGCCGGCATCAGCACCGCCCTCGTGCTGTTCCCCGTGCTCAAGCGGCAGAACGAGTCTGCCGCCCTCGGGCTGGTCGCCGCCCGACTCGTGGAGACCACGCTCATCTTCGTCAGCGTCACGAGCCTGCTCACGATCATCACCCTGCGCACCGACGTTGCCGGAACCGCCGGCGCGGACAACGCCTCGCTGACCACGACCGGCCACACCCTGCTCGCGGCCTACGACCGGACGTTCCTGCTCTCGCAGAGCCTCATGCCCGTCTTCTGCGACCTTCTCCTGGGCTACCTGCTCTTCAGGTCCCGCCTGGTCCCGCGCATCCTCCCGATCGTCGCGTTCGTCGGCGCCCCGCTGCTGCTCGCCTCCGACATCGCGATCTTCTTCGGGGTCTACGACCGGGTGGCGCTCCTCGCCGGGCTCGCCGTCATCCCGGTCGCCGTCTTCGAGCTCTCCGTCGGGATCTGGCTGCTCGTCAAGGGCTTCAACCCGGCCTCGCCTGTGTTCGCGCAGCCGAACACCGAGGCCGCGATTCCTGCCCCGAGAGCCGGTGACCCCCAACCTGTCGAGCGGGGCTCGGAACTCGTCCGATAGCGGGCCGACGGTTCGCATCGGGGAGATCTCGCCGCGGTGCTGCACGCGATCGGCGGAGACCTCGACGACGCGACGATGGTCTGCATCGACTGGTACGGCGGGGCGCCCCCGCGACCGAACACCGAGCAGGGAGCCGACCCCGACCGCGCCTTGACGAGCACTGACCGGCCGCGCGCAGATCACCCCGCGGCCGGCTCTCGTAGCGGTCCGCCGAGGATGGCCGCTGGGCGGCGTCTGACCACGGGGGTGGCCTCAGCGAGACCGCTCTACTGTTCCTCTTGACACGTGCTGGTCGAACAGCATGCCCAGCAGCAGCGCGAGCGGGTCGCGGCTCAGCAGGTCGTCGGCGGCGTCGTCCTGGGCGATGCGGAGGGTCGGCACACGCAGATGGTGCCGGAGTCAGCGTCGGACGCAACCGAGCGGCTCGCTCCCCACCCGCGACGACCGCACCTCAGATGGCCTGGACCAGGAAGTACGCCTGGGCCCCTTCACAGCCTTCCGGGAGGCGGGCGACACCACCAGCAGACTCGGTGAACCCTCCCGTGAGCACGACATCCTCATCAACGGTGACAACGTGACCGAGTCCCTCCACGGAGGAGTCGCCCTCGCGCCAGGTGAAGTCCGTGGGGAACACAGGTACGGTCTGCCGGCCGTCGGCACCTTCGACGACGAGGCATCCGTCGACCAGGCGGAGTGTCCCGGCCAGCAGCGCTTGCTCACCGGTTCCCCAGTCCCCCGTCCGTTCGTAGGCGGCTGCCGGTGACCCCTCATCAGGTGGCGACGTCACCTCATCGGCCGCCGGGGGCGCGGACGAGCACGCGGAGAGTGTGCCGGCGGCGGCAACAGCCACAAGGAAACCCGCCGGGACCTTCGTCAGCTGCATGCGCCGAGGCTGGCGACGCGCCCCTTCGCCCGCAAGGCTTCCCTCGGGATCCTGCCGGAGACGCCCACACGCAGAGGGTGCCGTGGTCAGCGTCGGACGCCATCACCCGCCAGCAGGGCTCAGCCTGCGCGACCGGCGCGGCCGCACGTCCGCCGGACGGCGATCCGACCGACGCCCTCGACTCAGCGCCCGTTGCACATTTGTGTGACAACTGTCTAACATCAGGTCGTGAGCAGGACCATCGGCTTCCGTCCGACGGAGGACGACGAGCGGATCATCCGCGAGGCCATGCGGGCGGACGAGCGCACCGCCGACGTCATCCGTCGCGCGCTGCACCTCCTGGATCGCGAGGCGTGGCTCGCGCGAGCACGGGCCGACGCCGAGCGGCTGGCCGACGAGGACCTGTCCGACGAAACCGACGCCTGGTGATCCGCGGCGCCGTCTACCGGGTCGATCTCGGCGAGGCGCGACGCGGTCATGAGCAGCGCGGCCGGCGCTACGGCCTGGTCCTCAGCCCCACGGACATGGCCTGGAACATCGCCACGATCGTCCCGACGTCGACACGGGCGCAACCAGCTGCCTTCCGGCCCGAGATCGAGTTGGGCGGCGTCCCGACCCGGTTCCTGATCGACCAGCTGCGCAGCATCGACGTTCGGTTCATCGACGGGGAACCCGCCTACTTCCTCCACCGCGACGAGCTGGAGGAGATCGAGCTCGCCGTCACCCGCTATCTCGGCCTCTGACCGGCCCTGCCGCGGCATCCTGCCTCGCACGGACGACGGCTCCGCTACTTGCTCGACGCATGTGCTGGTCGAACAGCATGCCCAGCAGCAGCGCGAGCGGGTCGCGGCTCAGCAGGTCGTCGGCGGTGTCGTCCTGGGCGATGCGGAGGATCGGCACACCGGAGACGGTGCCGCACCAGTCCGCTACGGTCCCGCGATGCTCGGACGGCGACCGGGACGTCGGTGCTCTCCAGCCGGCGACGGCGCAGCCCTCCCGGGGTTCGTCGGTCACCCCGGCAGGGGCGGGTCGTGCTGCAGCGGGCGGGCAGCGCGCCCGGCAGCGTCACCGGTCGTGCTCGGCGGCCGCTCCCGCCGGCCGGCGTCGTCCGGCCGGCTGGCGCCACTGGTTGGCCCGTCGGCCCTCCCGCGCTTCCGCGACCACGGTGGCCACGCGCCGAGCCCGGGTCTGCGGTCGCTTGGCGTTGCCCACCCATTCCAGGATGGCGCGGCGGACCGACCGGGGAAAGGCGTTCCACTCCCGCCGGGCAGCGGGCGCGGCGTCGAGCGCGGCGGCCAGGTCGTCGGGCTCGTCACCGTCCTCGACCCGGTCCAGCGCGTTCCAGGCGCCGCTGGCCTTCGCCGCCTCGACGACGGCCGACCCGGCCTCGGACATGGCCCCCGCGGCGATGAGCCGCTGGACGCGCTCCTTGTTCACCCGTGACCAGTTGCTGCGCGGCTTCCGCGGAGCCACATAGAGCATCGCGCGGGTGTCGTCGACCGCGCGGGGCAGGCTGTCGACCCAGCCGAAGCACAGCGCCTCCTCGACGATGTCGTCGTAGGACAGCCGCCGTCCCCGGCCCTTGTCGTACACCAGCCAGATCCCGCTGGAGTCGGCCGCGTGCTGAGCGAGCCACGCCCGCCAGGCGGCCCGATCGGCGGCGTGCACCCGCGGCGCGTCCGGCACAGCAGCTACCAGCCCTCGCCGGACTCGCCGGGGACGTAGCTGCCGAAGCTCCACTCCCCGCCCTCGGGATCGAGCAGCCGAGCCCGCCGGGTGCCCCACTCGGTGTCCTCCGGACCGAACACGGGCGTGCCGCCGGCGTCGATGCCGCGCAGGTACATCCCGTCGACCGCGGCGGCGTCGTCGAGGACGAGGTACAGCCCGCCGCCGGTCGAGCGCCCGACCAGAGGTGGGCGGGAGTACTCGGCGTCGTCGCTGGAGATCATGAGGACGACGTCGTCACGGCGGAGTTCCGAGTGCGCGACGGTGCCGTCCTCGGCATCGGCACGGCGCACCACGTCGAACCCGAGCGCCTGCAGCCAGCGCAGCGCGGCGGGGGCGTCTCGGTAGCTCAGGTAGGCGACCAGGCGTGTTCCCACGGCGCGCAACCTAGTTGCCGGGGTGCTGCCCGAGAAGGAGACCGGAGACGTCAACCGGCGTTTCCGCTGCTCCGCCCGGAGAGGGACGTGGGACCCGCCCGGACAGGGCCGGTCGCCTCCTGTCCCCGACGGCCCTCCCGCCCACGCTGGGACCGTCCCGCTCACCCCGGGAGGTGCGGCCATGAGCGTGCTGACGACGGACGAGGTCGACCTGGACCGCTGGACCGGTCAGCTGCTCAACCGGCACCCGGCGGTGGGGCTGGCCGTCGGGATCGTCCGGGACGGCGCGCCGGCGGAGCTGCGCGTGCACGGGCTCGCCGACCTGGCGACCGGCCGGCCGGTCACCGAGGACACCGTCTTCCGCGTCGCCTCGATCAGCAAGACGTTCACCGCGGTCGCGGTGATGCAGCTGGTGGAGCGGGGTCTGGTCGACCTGGACGCGCCCGCCGACCACTACCTGCGGGCCTACCGGCTGGTGCCCCGCCGGCCGGACTGGCGGCCGGTCACCGTGCGCCACCTGCTCACCCACACCGCCGGCCTCGGCGAGGAGACCTCCTGGCGCGACCTCGGCCGGCGGGACTTCGGCGAGAGCTTCCCGCCGGGCCGCGTGCCGACCCTGGCCCGGTACTACCGCGGTCGCCTGCCGGTGATCGCCGAGCCGGGCACCCGGTTCCGGTACACCGACCACGGGCCGACGACCGTCGGGCAGATCGTCGAGGACGTCAGCGGGCAACCCTTCGACGCCTACCTGCGCGCGCGGGTGTTCGAGCCGCTCGGCATGACCGCCACGGACCTGGTGCGCTCCGACCTCGTGCGGGCGGGGCTGGCCACCGGGTACGTCCTCGGCAGGAGCGGTCCGGAGGCCGTGCCCCTGCGGGACTGGGTGACCGCGGGCGGCGGGGGCGTGTACTCCTCGCTTCGGGACATGGCGCGCTACCTCGCCGCGCTGCTGGGCGGAGGCGCCAACGAGCACGGCCGGGTGCTCGCGCCGGACACCCTCGCCGCGATGTTCCGGCCGCAGTTCCAGCCCGACCCACGGATCCCCGGGCTCGGCCTGGCGTTCTTCCGGGTCGACGCCGGCGGGCACCCCGTGGTGGAGCACCAGGGGATCCTGCCGGGCTTCGACTCGCAGATCTCTGTCGCGCCCCGCGACGGCGTCGCCGTCATGGCCTTCACCAACGGCACCCGCCGGGGGTCGCTGTGGCTGCCGTCCGAGCTCGGCGCGCTGCTCGACGACCTGATCGGCGTGGCGCACCCGGCGATCCGCACCGATGTCCCGCAGCGACCCGACACCTGGCCCGACCTGTGCGGCCGGTACCACCTACCGGGGCCGCTGACCGACGTGCGGATGCGGGGCTTCGTCGGCGCCGGCGCCACGGTGCGCGTGCGCGCCGGCGAGCTCTGGCTGCGGTTCCTCACGCCCGCGTCCCCGCTCGTCCGGGGCTTCGCGCTGCACCCGGACGACCCCGCCGACCCCTACGCCTTCCGGGTGGACCTCTCGTCGCTGGGGTCGGGGACGGTGCCGATCGTGTTCAGCCGCGACGGCGGGACGACCGCCCTGCACCTGGGGGTCATGCCTGTGACGCTGTCCCGGCGGGAGGGCGCGCGCCCATGACCGCCCGGACGCCGCACGCGGCGGACGCCGCGGAGCGCCGTGCCGGCTGGTTCCTGCTCGGCACCGGCGCGGGCGTCGCCGGGCTGTGGGCGACGTCCCTGCCCGGGGCGTTCCGGGGGGGACTGTTCACCTACGCGGGCACCCCGGAGGCCGGCAACGTCCCGGCCTTCCACCTGGCCGCCGAGGCCGCCATGGCCGCGTCGTCCCTGGCCGCGGGGACGTCGCTGCTGCGCGGATGGCCGCAGCGCCGCGGCGCGGCGCTGGTCGCCTGCGGCATGCTGGTCTACTCGTCGGTCAACTCCTCCGGGTGGCTGCTGCACGAGCGACCCGCGCTCACCGCCGTCACCGCCGCGACCCTGGCCGGTTCGCTTGCCGTCGCCCGGTGCCTGATGCGCCGGTGACGTCCTGGTCGAGCAGCATCCCGATCGGCAGCGCGGCGGGTCGTCGCGACCGAGGCGTTCATCGGCGGCGTCGTCCCGGGCGATGCGGAGGGTCCGCACAGGAACCGTTCCCTCGCACTCGTGCGCCGGGCGATCCGGCGTCCCGAGGCTCGTCAGTGCTCGTCGTAGTGCCCGCCGTGGGCTGCATGGCGGTGCGATCCGTGGACGTAGTCGACGTGGTCGCCGTGCTGCACGGTGGCGTGGCCGCACCCGTCGCCGTGCTCGTGGTCGTGGGCTCCGTGGACCGCGTGCACCTCACCGCTGCACTCGTCCACGTGGTCGTCGTGGACGTGGTGCAGGTGCCCGTCGTGCAGATAGTCGACGTGGCCCTCGTGCTCGACGGCCGCGTGGCCGCAGTCGGGGGCGTGCACGTGGGTGTGGCCCTCGTGGGCCTCGTGCGCAGTGGTCGTCATGGCCACCTCCTGGTCGACGTCCACGCTATGCGGGACCAGCCGGGTCCATCAGGGCCGCAAGCCCCTCCGTGGCAGGTCGCGCGTCCCGACGAACCCCCGGGTGACCACGTCGTGCTGGTCGGGCGCTCCGGCTGCGGCGAGACGACGCCGGGAGTCGGCGGGCCACCGTCGCCCACGTTCATCCGAGGCGGGTGAGGGCAGCCGCGACCTGCCACCTCGACGATCGGCCGGGTCGACCGAGCTGAGGAGTCCGTGATGTCCGAGCCGTTCCGTGGCGTGGTGAACCTCGACATCCGGGACTCGACCCCGGACTGGGCGCCCTTCGCGCAGCCGGTGGCGCCACCGGGGACGCCGAACGTGGTCGTCGTGGTGCTCGACGACGTCGGCTTCGGCGCCCTGAGCTGCTACGGGGGCCTGATCGACACCCCGAACATCGACCGCATCGCAGCCGCGGGGCTGCGCTACACGCAATGGCACACGACCGCCCTGTGCTCCCCCACGCGCGCGTGCCTGCTCACCGGCCGCAACCACACGAGCAACGGCATGGCCTGCATCACCGAGGCCGCCACCGGCTTCCCCAACGGCAACGGGCACGTGCCGCCGGAGTGCGCCACGCTCGCCGAGGTGCTGGTGGAGCGCGGCATCAGCACGGCGATGGTGGGCAAGTGGCACCTGTGCGCCCAGGACGAGATGAACCTCGCCGCCTCGAAGCGGAACTGGCCGCTGGGCCGGGGCTTCGAGCGGTTCTACGGTTTCCTCGGAGCCGAGACGAACCAGTGGTATCCGGACCTCGTCCACGACAACCACCCGGTGGACGCACCCGCGACGCCCGAGGAGGGCTACCACCTCAGCGTCGACCTGACGGACCGGGCGATCGAGTTCATCGACGACGTCAAGTCGATCGCGCCCGACCGGCCGGTGTTCCTGTACTACGCGCCGGGGGCGGCACACGCGCCGCACCACGTGCCGCGGGAGTGGGCCGACCGGTACCGCGGCCGCTTCGACATGGGCTACGAGGCGGCGCGCGAGCAGATCCTGGCGCGGCAGAAGCAGATGGGGATCGTGCCGCCCGACACGGAACTGCCGCCGGTGAACCCGATCGGCACCCAGGAGACACGCAGCGGCCCGGACGGCGCGGCATTCCCCGGACCAGACCAGACCAGGCCCTGGGCCGGCCTCGACGCGGACGAGCGGCGGCTGTTCGCTCGCATGGCCGAGGTGTACGCGGGCTTCCTGTCGCACGCGGACGCCCAGATCGGACGACTGATGGACCACCTGGCGGCGATCGACCAGCTCGACAACACGATCGTCGTGCTGGTCTCGGACAACGGCGCCAGCGGCGAGGGCGGCCCGAACGGCTCGGTCAACGAGATGAAGATCGTCAACGGGGTGCCCGACGACCTCGCCGACAACCTGGCGATGCTCGACGAGCTCGGCGGCCCCCGCACCTACAACCACTACCCGACCGGCTGGGCGATGGCCTTCAACACCCCGTTCAAGATGTGGAAGCGCTACTCGTTCAACGGCGGCACCAGCGATCCCTGCATCATCTCCTGGCCGGCCGGCATCGCCGCTCGCGGCGAGGTCCGCGACCAGTACCACCACGCGGTCGACATCGTGCCCACCCTGCTGCAGTGCCTGGGACTCGAGCAGCCGCAGAGCGTGCGAGGCGTGACGCAGATCCCGATCCAGGGCGTCAGCATGCAGGGCAGCTTCGCGTCCGCCTCCGCCCCGTCGGGGCGCCAGACGCAGTTCTACTCGATGCTGGGCACCCGCGGGATCTGGCACGACGGCTGGAAGGCCGTCACCACCCATCCGGCGCTGAGCGGCTGGGGCCACTACGAGCAGGACACCTGGGAGCTCTACCACGTCGACACCGACCGCTCGGAGCTCCACGACCTGGCGGCCGAGCGGCCGGACAAGCTGGCCGAGCTCATCGGCCTGTGGTTCTACGAGGCCGGGGCCAACCAGGCCCTCCCGCTCGACGACCGATCGGCCGTGGAGATCTTCCTGACCCCGCGCCCGCAGCTGATCGCGGCTCGGGACCGCTACGTCTACCGCGCCGGCACGGCCGAGATCGCCGAGCACATCGCCGTCAACGTCCGCAACCGGTCGTTCACCGTCGGCGCGCAGGTGGACCTGCCCGCGCCCGGCGCGGAGGGTGTGCTGTTCGCCCACGGCAGCCGGTTCGGCGGGCACGCCCTCTACATCGCCGACAACCGGCTGCACTACGTGAACAACTTCGTCGGCATCACCGAGCAGCACGTCGAGGCCACCGAGGACCTCCCGACCGGTGAGAACCTGATCCTGTCGGCGTCCTTCGACAAGACCGGTGAGGACCCGCCCGGCACCGCGCACGGCACGTTGTCGCTCTACCACGGGGACCGCAAGGTCGGCGAAGGGCAGATCCGCACCCAGCCCGGTCTGTTCTCCATCGCCGGCGAGGGCCTCACCGTGGGCCGGGACAGCGGCGACCCGGTCACCCGGTACCCGGGCACGCAGCCGTGGGCCTTCACCGGCGGCACCCTGCACCGCGTGGCGATCGACGTCTCCGGCACCCCGTACATCGACCTCGAGCGCGAGGCCGCGGCGATGATCGCCCGCGAGTGAGCACCACGACCCGCCCCCAGCGGCACGGCGCCGTCCTGGTGCCCGGCGGGGCGTTCCGGATGGGCGACGACCGCTTCTACCCGGAGGAGGCGCCGGTCCGGACGGCGGTCGTCGCGGACCTGTGGGTCGACGAGCACCCCGTCACGAACGCCGCCTTCCGGCGCTTCGTGCGAGCCACCGGGCACGTCACCGTCGCCGAACGACCTCCGGAGCCGACCGACTTCCCCGACGCCGACCCCGGCCTCCTGGTACCGGGCTCGCTGGTGTTCGTCCCCACGACCGGGCCGGTGTCGCTGGACGACTGGACGGCCTGGTGGCGCTGGGTTCCCGGAGCGGACTGGCGGCACCCGGAGGGGCCGGGATCCACGCTGCACGGGCGCGACCTGCACCCGGTGGTCCACGTCGCCCACACCGACGCGCTCGCGTACGCCGACTGGGCCGGTCGGAGGCTGCCCACGGAACCGGAGTGGGAGCACGCGGCTCGCGGTGGGCTGGACCAGGCCGTGTACGCCTGGGGGGACGACCCGGCGCCGCGCGGCCGGATCATGGCCAACCGCTGGTACGGCCGCTTCCCCTGGGAGAACCTGCAGCTCCACGGCTTCCACCGCACCTCGCCGGTCAAGCGGTTCCCGGTCAACGGCTACGGACTGTCCGACGTCACCGGCAACGTCTGGGAGTGGACCACCACCGGGTGGCCGGCATCTCCCGGTTCTCCCGACGGGGACGCGTCGGAGCACGGGGGCTGCTGTGCGCCGGCCGCGGAGCAGTTCGGCGAGCACACCCGGCGGGTGATCAAAGGCGGCTCCCACCTGTGCGCGCCGTCCTACTGCATGCGCTACCGCCCGGCGGCGCGTCAGGGCCAGGCCGTGCGCAGCTCGACGAGCCATCTCGGCTTCCGCTGCGTCAGCGACAGCTGTCCGTCACGGGCACCTACGACGGCGGCTCCAGCAGCCAACGGACCTCGAGGTCGAACCACAGCGCCCGTTCCTCGACCGATCCGAGGCCGGTGACCAGCCGCCGCGCGACGGCCTCCGCGGTCAGGTCCCGCCACCCGGGCGTCGCGTCGAGCACGAGCACGAGACCGTCGACCCGTTCGTCGTCCCGGTGGGCGGGCGTCATGCCGGGGGTGACCACGGACTCCTCCGGCCGATGGCCTCCGCGCGGCGGGCGCCGGGACTCGTCGGCGACGGCGATGACGACCGCCGCGACGGCGCGCGGGGTGAGACGGCGCCAGGCGTAGCCGGTCAGCGCCCTGCCGACCGCCTCGACGAGGCCCCGCCGACGACCGACCGGCCAGCGGTCCGCCCCGGTCGGATCCAGGGGGCAGGCCACGAGCGCTCCTCGCCGTCACGTGGACCGCGCGCCGCGTGTCGCTCGACGGTCCGTGGGCTGCCCTCGACTCGAGCTCCCCCAAGACGCTAGCTCCGCGGCCACCGGCTCGCGCGCCGACGCCGGGGCGAGGCGT
This sequence comes from Trujillonella humicola, assembly GCF_046233715.1. NCBI lineage: Bacteria > Bacillati > Actinomycetota > Actinomycetes > Geodermatophilales > Geodermatophilaceae > Trujillonella > Trujillonella humicola. The sequence continues at coordinate 20,998 of NZ_JBJNRJ010000063.1, forward strand.
CGCTGACCGGTCGCACGGCGACCGTGGCGCCGGCCAGGTGGGTCACCGGCGGAGCGTCACACCAGGCGGAGCGTCGACTCGAGCATCCGGACCTCCACCAGGGACTCCGGGTCGTCCACGGGCGTGCGCATCACCGTCGCCAGCTGGTCGTCGATCTGCCGGTGCTCGGCGTGCGCGACGGACAGGAGCGGCGAGACCTCGTGGACCGCGGGGTAGAAGATCTCGTCCTCGATCAGGCCGTGCACCTCGATCTCGCGGAGGAAGTCCGCGCGCAACCGTCCGCGCCGATCGGCTTCGGCCCCGGAGGTCTCCGCGAGCTCGCGCAGCAGGCCGCGGAGGACGTCGTGGTGGGCGATCAGCACCGCGTCGGCCGGCGGATCCGTCCGCCGGTCGAGGGGCACGTCGCATCCGGTCGTGGGAGTTTCGTCGGCGGCGGCCACGAACATTTGACGACGCAGCCCAGCCGCGGCTCCCGGAACGACCACGAGGAGCCGGTCGTGGAGCTCAGTGCTGTTGCCGGATCTGCCGGACCTCACGACGACGAGCTCGCTGATCCCGGCGGCTTACCGTTGCGACTGGCCTGCGCCGCTGCAGCCGAGCTACCGGTGGCGGATGTCGGCCTGAGCGTGCACGTGGACGGCGGCCCCAGCACTCCGCTCGCGGCCAGCGACGAGGCCGCCACCGCCGCTGAGCGCTTGCAGTTCACCAGCCGGGAGGTTCCTGCCTGCGCGCCATCCGGACCGGGAATCCGGTGGTGGCCACCGCGGACCCACCGGCCCATCCAGCGGCGACCTCCGGCGATCGGCTCGTCAGCGGGACGCCGCTGCGGAGCGTCCTCGCCGTGCCGCTGCCCGGGCGCGCGCGCGGACTGGCCGGGATGAGCCTGTACTTCGCCGACCCCACCGGAGCGGAGACGATCGCCGTCTTCGGTGTCCGGCGGGTTGCCGCACTCGTCGCGGAGCAGCTCACGCCGGTCGCAGACTGGTGGGCCGGGACGGTGGCGGGCAGGCCCGGACCGGGCGCGGGGGACGGAGATCGTCACGGCCGGGTGTGCGTGGCCGTGGGACTGCTCACGCTCGCGCTGGGAGTGTCCGCCGGCGAAGCGTGCGCACTGATCCGCGCCCGCGCCGCCGCGACCGGCCGGACGGTCGTCGACCTCGCCGACGACCTCCTCGGGGACCATGCCCGTCGACAGGGCCGGGACCGTCTGACGGTCCGGTCGGACCCGGATCCACGGGCAGCGGCCGAGAGACCGCGGTGAACGACCGCGCCGGAATGCCGCGCTGGGGCAGCGTGGTCGCCTGGCACCCCAGGGCAGCCCATCCCGCCGGCACGCGACCCGACGACCTGATGACGGGGGCGCTGCGATCCCGTGTCGGTGCGCCACATGCCGCTTCTCTCCCTGCGGGCGTGGCAAGGCTCCGGGATGGATCCGATGTGGAAGACCGAGAGAGGACCGCGGCCGGTTCGCCTCCTCGTCGCCTGCGGAGCAGCCGCCACCCTCGTGGGGTGCGCCGGCACGGCCGGCGGGCCAGGGGCACCGGCCACGGCCTCCGAGCCTGCAGGCACCGCCGCCACGGGGGTGCCGGACCGGACCGATGAGCAGCTCACACCCATGGGGCGGCCGACCACGGGTCCCGTCGAGACCGACGGCTTCCCGGGGATCGGCGAGCCCGCCCTGCTCACCGACGTGCGGGTGGCGGGCCAGGCGACCTTCGACCGCGTGGTCCTGGAGTTCGACGGGCCGGTTCCCGACTACCGGGTGGAGTACGTCGAGCCACCGATCCTCGCGGCCGGCTCCGGCCGACCCGTCGAGGTGGACGGCGAGGCCTTCCTGCACGTCACGGCTGCCCCGGCCAGCGGCGTCGACCTCTCCCCCGCGCCGAGCCGGCCGACCTACGACGGGCCGACCCGCTTCGACCCGCCGGACACCGAGGTGGTCACCGAGGTGGTGCGCACCGGCGACTTCGAGGCGGTGCTGAGCTGGGCGATCGGCCTGGACCGGCAGGTGCCCTACGGCATCGTGGCGCTGGAGGACCCGACGCGGCTGGTCGTCGACCTGCGGCACGACGCCGGGACGGACGACGGCGGCGCCCCCGGCGAAGGCATCCCACCCGTGGGCGGCGGCCGGGAGGACCTGGTCGACGTGGTCTCCGAGGGGGCCGGGGAGCCGGTGGTCCTGACCGACGTGCGGCTCGGCGCGCACGACGGGTTCGACCGGATCGTCTTCGAGCTCGCCGGGGACGGGGAGGTCGGCTACGAGCTCGGCTACGCCGCAGACCCCACCGCGCAGCGCTCGGGTGAACCGATCGAGGTCGCCGGCCGAGCCACCCTCGGGATCACCCTGACCAACGTCCTGCTGCCCCCGGACGCACCGCCGGGCCTCACCCCCTGGGAGCAGCGGGACCGGCTGGCCGTCGCCGACGCCCGGGTGATCGATGAACTGATCACCGATTCCTGGTTCGAGGGCCGCTACACCTTCTACGCCGGCGTCACCGATCAGCTGCCCTTCGCCGTCGCCCGCTTCGAGGATCCCCAGCGCCTCGTCGTCGACGTCGTCACCGCGGAGCCGGACCACCACGGGTAGGGCAGCCGGGCGGCCCGACGGTATGGACCGACGGTCAGCGCGGGTCGACGGCCGCCGGCCGGTTCGCCCGTGACTGCGTCGGCCGCGAGCGGCGATCCGCCCTCACCTTCGACCCTTGACGAGCTCGCCGCGTCGACACGACGATCGACGCCTGCGGCGACCGGCCCGGCCGGGCGACAGGATCCGGGCCACGGCCCGGACTGCACCGGCACCAGGACGCAGGTCTGCGCTCCGACGCGACGTTGCCGGCCCGGCAGGCTGGAGGAGGACGTCGTGAGCGACCTGGCGGTCGAGACCTGGGGCACCGGGACCCCCGTGCTGCTCGTGCACGGCTCGCTGTCCTCCGGCGCGGACGAGTGGGAGGCCCAGCGTCCGCTGGCCGATGAGGGGTTCCGGCTGCTCGTCCTCGACCGGCGCGGCTACGGGGACAGCCCGCCGGCCGAGGGCGAGGACTTCCTGAGGGACGCCGACGACCTGTGCGCCCTGCTCGACGAGCTGGGCGACGCCGGACCCGCGCACCTGGTCGGTCACTCCTACGGCGGCCTGTCGGCGATGGTCGCCGCGAGCCGCCGTCCCGACACGGTGCGCTCCCTGGTGGTGCTGGAGCCGCCCGCGACCGGATTGGCGCAGCACGACCCCGCGGCACGGACCCTCGTCGACGGCATGCGCCGGCTCTGGGACACCGACCTCCCCGATGCCGAGTGGATCGAGCGCTTCCTCCGCACGGTCGGCAGCGATCCCGCTGACCTACCGCCCGGAGTGCTCGAGGCGGCCCTGCCGCTGGTGCCGCTGCTCCGCCGGAGCCGGCCGCCCTGGACGGCCGACCTGCCACTGGCGGAGCTGGCGGCGGCCGGCTGCGCCCGACTGGTCGTCTCCGGCGGCCACAGCCCCGCTTTCGACGCCATGTGCGACGACCTGGCCGAACGGGTCGGCGCCGCCCGCGCGGAGGTCGCGGGCGCCGGGCACGAGATCCAGTTCGCCCCTGGCATCAACCAGGTGCTCCTGCAGTTCTGGCGGGGACCGGCAGCCGCACCGTGACCGGCGTCGGCGCGGAGAGAGCGCAGCCGGCGGCGACGGTCCGCCGCGTCACCTGCCCGTCGCCGTGTCGAGCATGCGCCCCAGCACGGGGACGGACACCTCGTGCCCTCCCGCGTGAGCCGCCGCGATGGCGGTGCGCACGAGGGTCCCGGCGCAGGGCTCGGCGCGGGCCACGGCCAGCCCGCACCGCGCCACCCGGGCCTCGCACCGTCCCAGCGGCGGGGCCTCGGTGAGGGCGCCGGACGAGCAGCTCGGCACGGTCGGCGTCCCCTCGGGACAGGTGACCAGCGCCAGGCGCGCCACCGCCCAGGAGGAGTACAGCCGGAGGCCTGCCGCCGCGGCGAGGGACGACGCGAACGCCGCTTCTGCCGCGTCGAGGTCACCGGCCAGCTCGTGCGTGATCCCCAGGGCCCGATGGGCCGTCTCCACCCGCCTCCGGTCGTCGATCCGGTTCGCGACGGCGAGCGCGGTGCTCGCCGCGTCCAGCGCCTCGGTGAGCCGGGAAACGGCCTCGAGCGCCTCGCTGTGGTGCCACAGCCCGTACGCCTCCGCCTCCGGTTGGCCGAGGGAGCGTGCCGGTTCGACGACGGCCGTCGTCTCGGTCAGCGCCTGGTCGTCCTCGGCGAGGAGGACCAGGCCGTGCCCCCGGGTCGAGCACGGGGTCACCGCGGCCTCCGCCGAGCGTCGACGGGCGCGGTCGTGCTCCCCGACGTTCATGTCGATGACGGCGGCCACGGCGACCGCCGCGACGGCGCGCGGGGTGAGACGGCGCCAGGCGTAGCCGGTCTGCCGGGACCCGAGACGACCTGCAGCCTCGCGGTTGGCCACCCGCCACGAGGGGAACAGTCCCGGCAGCTCCCCTGCGCCGACCGCTCGGACACCTCCCCGGCGCGCAGAACCAGCCAGACCGGCTGTCCCCATGTCACAGCAGGTGCGTGACAGACCGGGAGCGTTCTGCCCGGAGCGAGATGCGAAGCATGCTGACGTCGGCCGCCCAGAACGGCGTTCCTGGCGACGGTTCCGACGCCGCCGGGGCGGCGGGTCCGGCGCTGCCGCGGCCGCTGCCGGCGCTCGTCGCGGCCTCGGCTCTTCCGTCGACGTTGCTCTACGACGCGCGGCGTGGCGTCCACTACGAGAAACCGGTCCTGCGGGGATGGCTGCACCTGGTGTGGTTCGCGGCGTCGCTCGTCGCGGGCACCCTGCTCGTGTTCGCCGCCCACGGTGCGGCGCACCGGACCGGTGCCGCGATCTTCGTCGCGTGCTCCAGCGGCCTCTTCGGCGTGAGCGCCCTCTACCACCGGGGGAACTGGGGGCCGGTGGCCAGCCGCCGGATGCAGCGCGCCGACCACGTGATGATCTTCCTGTTGATCGCCGGAACGGCCACTCCGGTGTTCCTCGTCGCCGTCCCCGGCGCGTTCGGCACGGTGTGCCTGGCCGTCCTGTGGTCGCTCACGGTGGTGGCGACCGCTGCGCACCTCACGCGGATGCAGGCGTCCGAGCGCCTGGTCGGAGGGGTGTTCATCGGCCTCGGGGCCGTGAACCTGCTCGCGCTGCCCGGGCTGTGGACCCACAGCGGTGTCCCCGCGGCGATCCTCGCCCTCGTCGGCGGTCTGCTCTACGTCACCGGCGCCGTCGTCTACCACTGCCGTCGTCCCGATCCCTCCCCCTCGGTGTTCGGGTACCACGAGGTCTTCCACGCCTTCGTCTGCGCGGCTGCCACCTGCCACTTCGTGGTCGTCGCGCTCCTCCCCGGGTAGCCACCGGGTCCGGCCCGGCACGCCCCGCTCGCCGGCCCTCAGCGCACGCCGTCCTCTCGCAGGAAGGTGAGGACGGCGTTCGTGAACCGCTCGGGAGCGCTGTCGATCGCCACGTGCTGCTCCCCCGGGAGGACGGTCACGCGAGCGCCGGGCACCGCCGCGGCCACCGCCTTCGTCGACGCCTGCAGGAAGGGCGCGCTGTTCCCGCCGGCGATCAGGAGCGTCGGCACGTCCAGGCCCTGGTAGCGGGCGGCGTCGAAGCGGTACGGGGGGTCGATCAACCGTTCCCGGACGACGGTGTGCGCGGCGGCGACCCGCGCCGGCCAGGACGGCGCCGCCCTGATCAGCCGCAGCTGGTGGTCGTCGGCACCGACGATCTCCCGGAAGAAGGTCTCCACCAGGTCGGCGCGGCGGCCCGCGGCCAGGAGCTCCGCCATCCGGTCGTCGGCGGTGGAGCGTGGCGGCGGCAGCACCGGCGGCTCGTAGAGCACGAGACGGCGCATGCCGTCGGTCCGCAGCGCCGCCCCGAGCGCGCACAGCGCGCCGTAGGAGTGGGCCACGACGTCGACCGTGCCGCCGATCGCGTCCACCACCGCGGCGACGTCGGCGAACTCCAGCTCCACCGCGTACTCCGGCGCGTCACCGCTGGCACCCCGGCCCCGCCGGTCGACGGCGTACACCGTGGCGTACGGCTCGAGCAGCGGCAGCACCGGCCGCCACCGGGTGTGGTCGGCCGTGCCCCCGTGGACCAGCAGCAGCGGCGGTCCCGAGCCGCTGCGCCACGCGCCGATGCGCGTGCCGTCGACCGACGTCGTGGTGACCAGGACCTCCGCCCGCAGGTCCACCCGTCCGGTCACGACCCGGCTCCGCTCGGGATGCTCCTATGGATCGTCAAGCGGCCGAGGCGAGGTTTTCGGTGGGTGTTGTCGGTCGTAGGACGTAGTAGAGCTCGCGAGCGATCATGCGCTTGA
>NZ_JBJNRJ010000064.1:0-27232 GCF_046233715.1 Trujillonella humicola
CCCCCCCCCCCCCCCCCCCCCCCCCCCCCCCCCCCCCCCCCCCCCCCCCCCCCCCCCCCCCCCCCCCCCCCCCCCCCCCCCCCCCCCCCCCCCCCCCCAGGGGGCTAGTTCTTGTGCAGGTCGGCGTTGAGGGCGCCCCACTCGCCGGCGCGCGGGAGCGCCTCGAGCGCCCCGCTCACGCTGTTGCGGCGGAACAGCAGCCCGCTGCGGCCGGACAGCTCGCGGGCCTTGACCACCGAGCCGTCGGGCAGGGTGACCCGGGAGCCCGCGGTCACGTAGCAGCCGGCCTCGACGACGCAGCCGTCGCCGAGCGAGATGCCCACCCCGGCATTGGCGCCGAGCAGGCAGCCGCTGCCGATGGACACGATCTCCTTGCCGCCGCCGGAGAGCGTCCCCATGATCGACGCGCCGCCGCCGATGTCGCTGTCGGCGCCGACGACGACGCCCGCGCTGATCCGCCCCTCCACCATCGACGGGCCGAGCGTGCCGGCGTTGAAGTTGACGAAGCCCTCGTGCATGACCGTCGTCCCCTCGGCCAGGTGGGCGCCCAGCCGCACCCGGTCGGCGTCGGCGATCCGCACGCCGGAGGGGATGACGTAGTCGGTCATCTTCGGGAACTTGTCGACCCCGAACACGGTCACGGTGCCCACCGCGGCGCGCAGCCGGTGGGCGTTGAACGTCGCCGCCTCGACCGGGCCGGCGCTGGTCCAGGCCACGTTGGTGAGCAGCCCGAAGATGCCGGTCAGGTCCGCGCCGTGCGGGCGGATCAGCCGGGAGGAGAGCAGGTGCAGCCGCAGCCAGACGTCGTGGGTGTCCACCGGCGGGGCCGACAGGTCGGCGATCACCGTGCGGACGGCGACGACCTCGACGTCGCGGGCGTCGTCGGTGCGCACCAGGCCGCCGTAGTCGGGACCGAGCTCCCCGGACAGCTCCAGCGCGCCGAGCTTCTGGGTGCCGGTCGCGGCGCCCGCGGGAGCGCCGAGCCGCGGCTCGGGGTACCAGACGTCGAGGACCGTCCCCGAGCGGGTCACGGTGGCGAGGCCTGCGGCGACGGCGGAGCGGGGTGCGTCGGTCACGGGGCACGACGGTACCGACCGCCCTCCCCGGCGATCATCGGCGGATGGCCTGCCCCACCGGCGGGTCGGCCGGCCACCCGACGATGATCAACGCGACGGGGGGGCATGGCCGTAGGCTCGGTCGTCGTGAGCAACCTGCCCGGACTGGACCTGTCGGCCGACGTGCTCACGCTCACCCGCGCGCTGGTCGACGCCCCGTCGGTGTCGGGCGAGGAGACCGCGCTGGCCGACGCCGTCGAGGCCGCGCTGCGGGCGCTGGGCGGACTGGAGGTCGAGCGGGTCGGCGACTCGGTGCTGGCCCGCACCGACCTCGGCCGGCCGACCCGGGTGGTGCTCGCCGGCCACCTGGACACCGTGCCGATCGCCGGGAACGTGCCCAGCCGGCTCGACGGCGACCGGCTGTACGGCTGCGGCACCAGCGACATGAAGTCCGGGGACGCGGTGATCCTGCGGCTGGCCGCGCGCTTCGGCGTCCCCGGGGCGCAGCCCGCGCACGACCTGACGTTCGTCCTCTACGACAACGAGGAGGTCGAGGCCGTGCGGAACGGTCTCGGCCGGGTCGCCCGGGAGCGCCGCGGCTGGCTCTACGGCGACCTCGCGATCCTGCTCGAGCCCACCGACGGGGAGATCGAGGCCGGCTGCCAGGGGACCCTGCGGGCGGTGCTCGAGGTCCGCGGCAGGCGGGCGCACAGCGCGCGCGGCTGGCTGGGCGTCAACGCCGTCCACGGGGCGGCCGGGATCCTCGCCACGCTCGCCACCTACACCGCGCGCGAGGTGGAGATCGACGGCTGCCGGTACCGCGAGGGCCTCAACGCCGTCCGGATCGAGGGCGGCGTGGCCGGCAACGTCATCCCGGACGAGTGCCGGGTGACGGTCAACTTCCGCTACGCGCCGGACCGGGACGAGGACGCCGCCGAGGCCCACGTCCGCGAGGTCTTCGCCGACGCGCTGGCCGCCGGGGCCACGCTGACCGTCGTCGACAACGCCGGTGGCGCCCTCCCCGGGCTGGCCGAGCCCGCCGCGGCCGGCTTCGTCGCCGCCGTCGGCCGGCCGCCCCGGGCCAAGCTCGGCTGGACCGACGTCGCCCGCTTCGCCGCCTTCGGCATCCCCGCCGTCAACTACGGCCCCGGGGACCCCCAGCTCGCGCACACCCGCGAGGAGTCGGTGCTCGTCGAGCGGCTGCAGCCGGCCGAGGACGCCCTCGTCGCCTACCTCTCCACGCCGACCGCCTGACCCCCACCCGGAGGACCACCGCATGACCACCACGCCCGAGCCGGCCGGCGGCCGCCGGCCGCGGCCGACGCGCCACCGCGGGCCGGTGATGCTGCGCGGCGGCGAGCCGGACCCCCGGACGGTCGGGACGACGACCGACCAGCGGCTGCTCGACCGGCGCGGGCCCACCGACTGGGTGCACACCGACCCGTGGCGGGTGCTGCGCATCCAGAGCGAGTTCGTCGAGGGCTTCGGGCTGCTCGCCGAGCTGCCCAAGGCGGTCAGCGTGTTCGGCAGCGCCCGCACGAAGCCCGACCACCCGCACTACGCCGCGGGGATCGAGATCGGGGCGGCGCTGGCCCGGGCCGGCTACGCGGTGATCACCGGCGGTGGGCCGGGCGCGATGGAGGCGGCCAACCGCGGGGCCTCGGAGGCCGGCGGGCTGTCGGTCGGGCTGGGCATCGAGCTGCCGTTCGAGCAGGAGCTCAACGAGTGGGTCGACGTCGGCATCGCCTTCCGCTACTTCTTCGTCCGCAAGACGATGTTCGTGAAGTACGCCCAGGCCTTCGTCATCCTCCCCGGCGGCTTCGGCACCCTCGACGAGCTGTTCGAGGCCCTCACCCTGGTGCAGACCCGCAAGGTCACCCGGTTCCCCGTGGTGCTGTACGGCACCGCCTACTGGTCGGGGCTGCTCGACTGGATCCGGGCGACGATGGTCCCCGCCGGCACGATCGGCCCGGCCGACCTCGACCTCATCACGCTCACCGACGACGTCGAGGAGGTGCTCGCGGTCATCCGCGCGGCCGAGGCGATGCGGGAGTCCGGCGACGGCGGCGGCGGGATGCGGGCGCCGCTGCCCACCGGCCCCATCGACGACTGACGTGCTGTCGGTCCTGGTCTTCCTCGTCAGCGTCCTGCTGGTCGGGGGGCTGCTGTTCCTCCTCGGGTCGCTCCTCCTCGGCCGCGGGGAGACCCAGCCGCCCGCCGAACCGGACCGCTCGCCGGTGGAGCTCCCCGCCGACCGGCCGGTCACCGGCGACGACGTCCGCGCCCTGCGGATGTCGGTCGCGGTGCGCGGCTACCGGATGAGCGAGGTCGACTGGCTGCTGGACCAGCTCGCCGGTGCGCTCGAGGAGCGGGACGCGGAGATCGCGGCGCTGCGGGTCCGCGCCGGCGGGGTGGACGACGGCGGAGCCGGGAGCGACCGGGCGGCACCGACCCCGACCCCTCAGCAGGGCCCTGACACCTCCCCGAACGGGAACGGAGCGAACCCCGGTGCGTGAGCTGACCGAACGGATCGACGTCGACGCGCCCCCGGAGCGGGTGTGGGCGGCGCTGGTGGACTGGACGCGCCAGGGCGAGTGGATGCTCGCCACCGACGTCGAGGTGGTGGGAGAGCAGGCCGAGGGGGTGAAGACCCGGCTGGCCGCCCGCACCGGACTCAAGCTGCCCGGCCGGCGCCGGCACGTCGGCGTCCTCGACACGATGGTCGTCACCGAGTGGGACCCGCCGCGCCGGGTGGTCGTGCAGCACACCGGCCGGATCATCCGCGGGCCGGGCATCTTCGCCGTCGAGCGGCGGGGCGAGCACGCGACGTTCGTCTGGACCGAGCAGCTGTGGCTGCCGTTCGGCTGGCTCGGCGTGGCCGGCTGGCCGCTGGCCAGGCCGTTCGTCGTCCTCGGCGTGCGGCTGTCGCTGCGCCGGTTCGCCGCGTTCGCCCGCACCTACCCCGGCTGGTGAGACACCTTGTCCCCCTCACCACTCGCGAGCTCGCGGCGAGCCTCTGGACAAGGCGCCGACGCGATCCGCGCCGAGCTGGCCGCGCTGGCCGACCCGGAGCGCGCCGAGGGCATGGCCCGCTACTTCCAGGCGCGGCCGGGCGGCTACGGAGAGGGCGACCGGTTCCTCGGGATCGCCGTCCCGCCGCAGCGGGCGATCGCGACGCGCCACGCGGCCACGACGTCCCTGGCCGAGGCCGGCGAGCTGCTCGGCAGCCCCTGGCACGAGGAGCGGCTGACCGCGCTGTTCCTCCTCGTGCGCCGCTTCGACCGGGCCGGCGACGACGACCGGGCACGGATCGTCGACCTGTACCTGGCCCGCCGCGACCGGGTCGACAACTGGGACCTCGTCGACGCCTCGGCGCCGTACCTGCTGGGCCCCTGGCTGCTCGACCGCGACGACTCGCTGCTCGACGAGCTGGCCGGGTCGCCCTCGCTCTGGGACCGCCGGATCGCGGTGATGGCGACCTTCGCCTCCATCCGGGTGGGCCGGTACGAGGCGATGCTGCGGCTGGCCGACCGGCTGCTCGCCGATCCCGAGGACCTCGTCCACAAGGCCGTGGGCTGGATGCTGCGGGAGGTCGGCAACCGCGACCCGGCGTGCGCCGAGAGCTTCCTCGCACCGCGCTACCGCCGGATGCCGCGCACCATGCTCCGGTACGCGATCGAGCGGTACCCGGCCGAGAGGCGCCGCGACTACCTCGCCGGGCGGGTCTGACCGGGTGGGCTACCCACGGCCGACCGCGAGCCGGGCGCCGAACCCGAGCAGCGCCGAGCCGGTCAGCGCGTCGAGCGTGCGGCGCACCGGGCGCCGGGAGAGCACCGCCCGCGCCCGGTGCAGCCCGGCGACGAGCAGCAGCGCCCACACCAGCCCGATCGCCGCGTGGGTGAGCGCGAACGCCACGAGCACCGGCACGGCGGCGCCCGGTCCGAGGAACTGGGGGAGCACGGCCAGGTAGAACGCGAGCACCTTCGGGTTGGTGATGTTGCTCAGGAACCCCTGGCGCAGGCCGCGCAGCGCCGCGCCGGAGTCGGCCGGCCCCGCCAGGTCGGGGTACCGGCCGCGGACGGCGGAGCGCAGCGACTGCACCCCGAGCCAGGTCAGGTAGGCGATGCCGAGCCAGCGGATGGCCTGGAACAGCGGCTCGACCCGGAGGACCACCGCGGCCAGGCCCGCCGCGGCCGCCGCGCCCTGCACCGCGTTGGACGCGGTGATGCCGACGGCGCTCCAGGTGCCGCGCCGCCGTCCGCCGGCCAGCGTGTTGCGGATGACGACGGCCGTGTCCGGGCCCGGCACGAGCACCAGGACCGTGGCGAAGACGACGAAGGACGCGTAGCCGGACACGCGGTCGATGCTCCCGCACGAACGCGAGCGCTTCGCGGACCAGCGCCAGGTCGGCCGCGTCGCCCGGCCCGAGGGCGACCCACTCGCGCATGGCGGCGCCGCGGCCGTTGCGGAACGGCGTGCCCGCGCCGTCGGCGACCAGCTGCTCCACCCAGGCCCCTGGCAGCTCCAGGACCAGCGCGCCGCCGACGGCCATCGCGACGGCCATCGCGACGATCGAGCCGTCGGCTGTGAGCGCGGTCGAGCCGAACCGGCGCGGGCCGGAGCCGGGGGGCTGCACGCCGGGCTCGCCGGCGAGGGCGTCGGACAGGGCGGTGAGGCGGCGCTCGGCGTCGTCGGTCGCGGTCGTCATGATGGCGCGGTGCACGACGTCTGCGGAGCCGGCCGGTGAGCCGGCGGGGGTGGGTCCTCTTCCTCGCCATGTCGGTCATCTGGGGGGTCCCGTACCTGCTGATCAAGGTGGCGGTGGAGGACCTGTCGCCGGTGGTCGTGGTCTTCGGCCGCTGCCTGATCGGCGCGGCGCTGCTGCTGCCGTGGACGATCGCCCGCGGCCACCTGCGCCCGGCCCTGCGGCACTGGCGCTGGCTGCTGGCCTTCACGCTGCTGGAGATGACCGGCCCCTGGCTGCTGCTGGGCTATGCCGAGCAGACGCTGTCCAGCTCGCTGACCGGTCTGCTGGTGGCGGCGGTGCCGTTCGTGGCCGCCGTCGCCGGGCGGCTGGTGGGCGACGAGCGGCTGACGCCGGTGCGGGTGGCCGGGATGGCGCTGGGCGTGGTCGGCATCGCGGTGCTGCTGGGCCTGGACGTCGGCGGCGCGGCGTGGGTGCCGCTGCTGGCCGTCGCGCTGACCGTCGTCGGCTACGGGACCGCGCCGCTGATCGTCACCCACCGGCTGGCCGACGTGCCCGGGGTGGCGGCCAGCTCGATCGCGCTGCTGGTGACGGCGGTCGTGTACGCGCCGTTCGCGCTCACCCGGCTCGACGAGGTCTCGGCGGCACCGGCCGACGCGCTGCTGTCGGTGGCGGTGCTCGGGCTGGTCTGCACGGCGATCGCGCTGTCGCTGTTCTTCGCCCTCATCCGCGAGGTCGGCCCGCAGCGGGCGCTGGTGATCACCTTCCTCAACCCCGCCGTCGCGGTGCTGCTCGGCGTGCTGGTGCTCGGCGAGCCGTTCACCCTCGGCCTGGCCCTGGGTCTGCCGCTGGTGGTGGCCGGCTGCGTGCTGGCGACCCGCCGCAACGAGCCCCGTCGGGCGGACGACCCGGCCGTGGAGACGCCCGTGCCCTGACCGCGCCGCGGGCGCACGTCGCCGGCGTCGTCCGGATGTGGCCGGCCGGAGCTGTGGACGACCGGGCGGGATCGTCGGCCCGCCGGGTTAGCGTCCCGGGCCGTGGACCGCATCCGATGCGCGTGGGGCGACAGCGCTCCCGAGTACGTGACCTACCACGACGAGGAGTGGGGGGTGCCGCTGCGCGGGGACGACGCCCTGTTCGAGCGGCTGACCCTCGAGGCGTTCCAGTCGGGGCTGTCCTGGCTGACCATCCTGCGCAAGCGCCCGGCGTTCCGCGCCGCCTTCGCCGGCTTCGCGATCGACGCGGTCGCGGCCTTCACCGCGGAGGACCGGGCCCGGCTGCTGGCCGACGCAGGCATCGTGCGCAACCGCGCGAAGGTCGACGCCGCCATCGCCAACGCCCGGGCCGCCCTCGAGCTGCCCGAGGGCCTGTCGGAGCTGCTGTGGTCCTTCGCCCCGGCCGGTCCGCGCGCCCGGCCGGCCACCCTGGCCGAGGTGCCCGCCACCAGCCCCGAGTCGGTGGCCATGGCCCGGGAGCTGAAGCGGCGCGGATTCGCCTTCGTCGGCCCCACGACGGCGTACGCGCTGATGCAGGCGACCGGGATGGTGGACGACCACGTGGCGACCTGCTTCCGCGCGGTCACCTGAACGGTGTGCCCAGGTTGGTCTCGTGGGCGCGGATACGGGATCATGGGTCAGCTCACTGCACGAGAGGAGCCACACCGTCGCCAGCAGAGGAGACGGGTGGCCGGCGAAGGAGGCACGCATGGCGGCCATGAAGCCGCGCACGGGTGAAGGTCCCCTGGAGGTCACCAAGGAGGGGCGCGGCCTGGTCATGCGCGTACCGCTCGAGGGCGGCGGGCGCCTCGTCGTCGAGCTGTCGCCCGACGAGGCGACGGCGCTCTCGGAGGCACTGAAGGGCGCGACCAGCTGATCGCCGCGGCGAGCCTGCCCCCGGGCAGCCCCGCACCGGACGACGCGGCCCCGGCCGACGGCAGCACGCCGCCGGCCGGGGCCGCGCCGTTCCCCCGGGTCGAGGTCCTCGGAGCCGTCCCCCCGCTCGCGGAGGACGACGTCCTCGCCGTGCCCGTCGCGGCCCGCGGCGCCCTCCCGGCCTGGCTGACCGGTCCGGAGCCGGGCCGGGCCGCGCCGGTGCCGCCCGAGCTGCTGGCCGGCGCCCTGGCCGACACCGGCAACACCGGCTCGGCCGGGAGGATCACCAACGTGCCGGTGCCCGGCCGGCACCCGCGCAGCGTCGTCGCCGTCGGCGTGGGTGCCGGGACGCTGCCGGACCTGCGCTCCTACGTGGCCGTGGCCGTGCGCCGCGCCCAGACCCTCGCCGAGCACGGCGCGCGACGGCTGGTCCTCCCGGTCGACGGGCCCGCCCCTGCCGGCGCGGACGAGGTGCGCGCCGCCGTCGAGGCCGCCCTGCTCGCCGGCTACCGGTTCCGCCTCACCAGCCGCCGGCAACCGCCCCGGCTGGCCGAGGTCGCCGTGGTCGCCGCCGGCGTCGGGGACCCGGCCGTGACCGAGGCCGCGCGCGCCGGCCGGGTCACCGCCGAGGCGGTCGCCTGGGCCCGCGACCTGGTGAACACCCCCGGCGACACGAAGAGCCCGGAGTGGCTCGCCGCGCAGGCGCGGCAGCGGCTGGCCGGCCTGGACGGGGTCACCGTCACGGTGCTCGGCCCCGACCGGCTGCGGGCCGGCGGCTTCGGTGGCGTGCTCGCCGTCGGTGGCGGCTCCGCGCACGGTCCGCGCGTGGTCGTTGCCACTTACCGGCCGCCGGGTGCGCCCCGGGGACAGCACCCCGTGCTCGTGGGCAAGGGCATCACCTTCGACACCGGCGGGCTGTCGATCAAGAAGAACGCCGGCATGCGCGAGATGAAGACCGACATGGCCGGCGGCGCCGCCGTGCTCGCCGCGCTCGACGCCGCGGCCCGGTTGCGGCTGCCGGTCGCCGTGACCGCCGTCGTGCCGGCCGCGGAGAACGCCGTCTCCGGCTCCTCCTACCGGCCCGGCGACGTCGTCCGCCACGTCGGCGGCCGGACCACCGAGGTGCGCAACACCGACGCGGAGGGGCGCCTGGTGCTCGCCGACGCGCTCGCCCACGCCCGGCTGGAGCTGGGGGCCACCGTGCTGGTCGACGTCGCCACGCTCACCGGGGCGACGAGGACCGCGCTGGGCGCCCGCACGGCGGGGCTCTACGCGACCACCGACGGGCTGGCCGCGGCGCTGGCGACCGCGGCCGGTCACGCGGGGGAGAGGGTCTGGCGGATGCCGCTGAGCGAGGAGTACGCCGACGCGCTCGAGAGCCCCGTCGCCGACGCCAACAACGCCCCGGGTGACCCCGGCGGCACCACCGCGGCGCTGTTCCTCCGGCCGTTCGCCGGGGACCTGCCGTGGGCCCACCTCGACGTGGCCGGCCCGGCGCGTGCCGGCTCCGACGACGGCGAGGTGGTCAAGGGCGGCACCGGTTTCGGCGCCCGCCTCCTGCTCCGCTGGCTGGCGGCCGGTGCGCCGGTCGACCCGATCCCGACGGGAGTGGACTGAATGGCCGACGACAGCGGCGTCGTCTTCCCCACCGGTCCCGACGGCCGGCGGAGCACCGCGGCGGTCGGCCGAGCGGTCGTGGCCGACGCGCTGCGCCCCGTCGACCCGACCGGCGCCCGCGCCGCCGAGCAGGAGACCAACTGGCGAGCGGGCTACCTCGTGCACTTCCGCCGCCTGGTCGAGGCGGGGCTGGGGGACGCCCGAGCGGCCCGCAGCGTGGCCGAGGCGGGGCTGGCCTCGCTGCACGGGCGCATGCGCGTCCTCGACGCCGGCGAGGAGCGGCCGCTCACCGACCTGGCGGACGCACCGGGCGGGCGGCCGCTCACCACCACCGAGGTGCGGGGGGACGCCGAGCCCGAGCGCGAGCTGTCCCTGCCTTTCCGCGGCGGACGTCTCCGGGGGGACGACCTGGCCCGCCGCCTCGACGCCTGGGTGGAGTGCGGCGCGATGGAGCCGTCGGCCGCCGAGGCGGTCCGCACCGTCGCCGCCCACCCCGGCTGGCTGTCGCTGCCCGGCCGGACCGTCGTCGTGCTCGGCGCCGGCGCGGAGATGGGGCCGCTGACCGCCCTGCTGCGCTGGGGCGCCCGGGTGGCCGGGGCCGACCTGCCCAGCGCACCGCTGTGGCGCCGGGTGCTCGACACCGCCCGGCGCGGTGCCGGCACCCTGCTCGTCCCGGTCGGCGCCGACGCCGACACCGACGACCTCGCCGCGGTCGCCGGCACGGACCTGGTCGGCGAGGTGCCCGCGGTCGCCGAGTGGGCGGCCGGCCTGCCCGGCGACCCCGTGCTGGGCAACTACGTCTACGCCGACGGCGCCGACAACGTCCGGGTCTCCACCGCCGTCGACGCGCTCACCGTGCGCCTGCAGCGGGAGCGCCCCGACCTGGCGCTGGCCTTCCTCGCCACGCCCACCGACGTCTTCGCGGTCCCGCCCGAGGCCGTGGAGCACTCCGTGCGCGCCTACACCGGCCGGTCCCGGACGGCGAAGCTGCTGGTCCGCCCGCTGCGCACCGTCAGCGCCGGCCGGCTGCTCCAGCGCGGCTACCTGCCCGGCGCCGACCCGGGGATCAACGACAGCCTGGTGCCGCAGCAGGGGCCGAACTACGCGCTGGCCAAGCGGCTGCAGCGCTGGCGGGCGACGACGGCACGGGCCGCCGGGGCGACCGTGTCGCTGAACGTCGCACCGCCCACCCGCACCCGCTCGGTGGTGAAGAACCGGGCCCTGGCCGCGGCCTACGCCGGTGCCCACCGCTTCGGCGTCGAGGTCTTCGAGCCCGCGACCTCGAACGTGCTGATGGCCGCACTGCTGGTGCACGACCTGCACACCGGCGGCGGGCCGCGGCACGAGCACCCGTGGCAGGACGAGGCGTTCGCCGCGGTCCACGGCGGGCTGTGGCGCGCGGCCTACGCCCCGCGCAGCGCGCTCGGGCTCGCCGCCGTCCTCGGCCTCGGCGCGGCACGCGGCTGAGCCGGCAGCCCCCCGGACGACACCGCCCGATCCGCACCGTGCAGAAGTGCACTTCCGCCCCGCGCAGAAGTGCACATCTGCACGGTGCAGAAGTGCACTTCCGCCCCGACCGCTCCGACCGCTCCGACCGCTCCGACCGCCCCGGCAGCACGGAGCCGGTCGGGGTCAGGCGGGACCGACCAGGCCCGCGACGATCTCGGCCGACAGGGTGACCAGCGGCAGCCCGCCGCCGGGGTGGGCCGAGCCGCCGACCAGGAACAGGCCCGGCACCGGCCCGGCGTTGCCCGGCCGCAGGAAGGCCGCCCGCGCGCCGTTGCTGGACGTCCCGTAGATCGAGCCGCCGACGCTGCCGGTCTCCCGCGCCAGGTCGGCCGGGGTCCGGACGACCCGCCACCGCACCCGGTCGCGGACGTCGAGCCCGCGCGCGGCCATCACCGCGAGCACCCGGTCGGCGTACCGGTCGGCCAGGCCGGGGGAGTTCCAGTCGACCCCGGCGGCCGGGTCGTGCCGCGGCGCGTTGACGAGCACGAACCACGACTCGGAGTCGTCGTCCGGCCGGGTCGCGGGGTCGTCGGGCACGCTCGCGTACACCGTCGGGTCGTCCACCGGCCGCGGGGAGCCGCGGTGCCGGCCGACGCCGAACACCGCGTCGAACTCGGCGTCGTAGTCGTCGGGGAACAGCACGGTGTGGTGGGCCAGGCCGGGCGTGCGGCCGCGCAGCGCGAGCAGCAGCACGAACCCCGACAGCGACGGCGTGCTGCGGGCCAGCGCCCGCTGGACCCGCCGCGCCGCCGGGGACGGGGGCAGCAGGTCCCGGTAGAGGGCGGTGGCATCGGCTCCGGAGACGACGACGTCGGCCCGCACCGACTCCCCACCGGCCAGCCGCACGCCCGCCGTCCGGCCGCCCTCGACGAGCACCCGCTCCACCGGCGCCCCGGTGCGCAAGCGCGCGCCCCGCTCGGCAGCCCGGTCGGCCACGGCGAGGGCCAGCCGGTGCAGGCCGCCGCGCACGTACCAGGAGCCGTAGGCCTGCTCGGCGTAGGGGACGGTGGCCAGCACGCCCGGTGCCCGGCGCGGGTCGGAGCCGGAGTAGGTGGCGTAGCGGTCGAGCAGCGTGCGCAGCGCGGGGGAGCGCAGGTGGCCTCGGCCGAGCCCGCGCAGGGTGCGCCACGGCGCGACCGTCGCGACGTCGCGGCCGCTGCGGGCCAGCCGGGCCAGCGTCGCGGCGCCGGCCAGGGGCGAGCGCAGGAACGGCTGCTCGGTGACCTCCCACATCCGCGCCGCGCGGGTCATCAGCCCGGCCCACTGGGCTCCGGCGCCCTCGCCGAGGGCGTCGTCCAGGGCGGCCGGGACGGCCTCCGCGGCGCCGGGCAGCGCCAGGTGGGTGCCGTCGGCGAAGCGGTAGGCCACGGCCGGGTCCAGCCGGACCAGGTCGACCGACTCCTCCAGCGGCGCGCCCGTGGCGGCGAACAGGTCCCGGTACACCTGCGGCAGGGTCACCAGGCTGGGACCGGTGTCGAAGGCGTGCCCGTCCCGGGCGTACCAGCCGAGCTTGCCCCCCACGGTCGGCCCCTGCTCCAGCACGGTGACGTCGTGGCCCAGGGCCGCCAGCCGGGCCGCGGCCGCGAGCCCGCCGAGCCCGGCGCCCACGACCGCCACCCGTGCCACGCCGCCACGGTAGGTGACCGCGGCCCCGGGCCGCGCACGGCCGGGCCTACCGAGCGGGGACGGTGAGCGCCAGGACGGCGAGGTCGTCGGCGTCGAACCGCGAACCGGCCGCCCGCTGCGCCACCGCGGTGGCGATGGTCCCGGCGATGCAGGCGGCGGAGTCCGGGCCGGGCCGGGTCAGCAGACGCACCAGGCCCTCCTCGCCGAACTGGACGCCGTCGGCGTCGCGCGACTCGGTGACCCCGTCGGTGTAGAGGACGAGCGAGGAGCCCGGCCCGAGCTCCAGGGGTACGGACGGGAAGGACGCGTCCTCGCCCACGCCCAGCGGCCGGCCGACGACGCCGATCTCCTCCCACCCCTCGGCCCGGCGCAGCAGCGGGCGGGGGTGGCCGGCCACGCCGATCCGCCCGCGGACCGAGCCGCCGCCGGTCTCCAGGACCAGGCAGACCGCGGTGACGAAGCGCAGCGGGCCGTCGCCCTGATCGCGCACCAGGGCGGCGTGCACCGCGGCCAGCACGTCGGCCGGGTCGCCCGAGGTGGCCGCGGCCGCGCGGGCGGTGTGCCGGGTCAGGGCGGTCACCGACGCGGCCTCGGCGCCGGTGCCGCACACGTCGGCGATCAGCACCATCCAGCGCCCGTCGGGCAGCGGGACGACGTCGTAGGTGTCCCCGCCGACGAGCGCGGAGCCGCCCCCGGGGCGGTACTCGGCGGCCAGCTCCAGACCCGGCACGGTGGGCAGCGTCGAGGGCAGCAGGCTGCGCTGCAGGGTGTCGGCGAGGTGGCGGACCTCCGACTCGGCGCGCAGGCGGCCCAGGAACTGGCCGATCTGGCGGCCCGCGTGGGCGAGCACCTCGACCAGCTCGGCGGGCACCGGCCGGGTCTGCCGGGAGAACAGCTCGCAGACGGCGAGCAGCGTGTCGCCGCGGAACACGGGGAAGGCCACCCCCGTCCGGACGCCGTCGGCCCGCGCCGCGGCGCTGCGCAGGAACCGCGGGTCCTGCCACAGGTCCTCGATGACGACGGGTTGCCGGTCGCGCCACACCAGCCCGGGCAGACCCGTCCCGCGGGCGAAACCGCGGCCGAGCGTCTCCGCGTGCAGCGTCGGCAGCTCCACGCCCGGCCGGGCCCAGATCCCCGCGTACCCGAGCCGTCCGCTGGACGAGTCCGGCTGCCACAGCGTCGCGCAGTCCCAGTCGAGCTCGGCGCACAGCGTGGGCAGCAGCCGCTCGAAGGCGACGTCCGCGTCCGGCGCCTCGGTGAGGGCGGCGGTGACGCGCAGGGTCGCCGCGAGGTAGCGGGTGACCGCCAGCTGGCGCTCGAGCAGGATCGTCGTGCTGGCATCCCGCAGCACCCCGACGACCACCGCGCCGTCCGGGCCGGCCGCCGGGCCGGGCTCCAGCCGGGACAACGTCAGGTCGACCGCCACCTCCGTGCCGCAGGCGTGCAGCGCCGGCACCTGCGTGGTGGCCCCGACGAGCTTGCCCTCGCCGGTCCGGCGGAACCGCGCGAAGCCGGCGCCGTGCCCGCCCCGGAAGCGCTCGGGCATGAGGACCGCCAGTGACCGGCCCACCAGGTCCTCGGGCCGGTACCCCAGCAGGCCGTACACCGCTGCGTTGACGTAGGCGATGCGGCCGGCACCGTCGGCCACCACGACGGCGTCGGGCAGGGAGGCCAGCAGCGCCGCCGCGGGCACGCCGGAGGAGGACTCGGGCACGATCCCTCCCCCTGGGCCGCCCTGTGCTGTCGCCCCAGGGTCGCACACGCTGGGTGCTTTCCCGAGCACTCCCTGTCGAGGAGGAGACGGGTCGACGGGCACCGCGGTCAGAACGCGTACCGGACGCGCAGCCACGGGGCGTGGTGGGCGATGAGCTCCTGCAGGCGCTCGACGCCGGCCCGCTTCACGTCGTTGCGGTACCGCACGTTCCACTGGCCGTTCTGGCTGCGCTTGGGCTGCTGGAGATCCGGGCGCCACAGCAGGTCCTCGGCCTTGGGATGCCAGCCGAGGTTGACCTCGTGCAGGTCCCGGTTGTGGGTCAGCATGATCACCTCGGCGGCGGCCTGCGCCTTGGCCGCCGGGCCGACCTCGTCGTCGAGCCGGCGCAGCAGGTGCGCCCAGTCGGCCTCCCAGCCCTCGCGCAGGACGACGGGGGAGAGGTTCAGGTGCACCTCGTAGCCGGCCTCGACGAAGTCGTCGACGGCGGCGATCCGCTCGGCGATCCGGCTGGTCCGGACGTCGATCACCCGCGAGTCCGCGTCGGGCATGAGCGAGAACCGGATGCGGGTGCGACCGCGCGGGTCGAGGTCGAGCAGCTGCCGGTTGACGTACTTGGTGGCGAAGGAGGCCTTCGCCGTCGGCAGCTCCCGGAAGGTGGCGACCAGGTCGGCCACGTTGTCGCTGACCAGCGCGTCGACCGAGCAGTCGCTGTTCTCGCCGATGTCGTAGACCCACGACTCCGGGTCGCACTGGTCGGGCTCGGTCTTCGGGCCCTGTCGGGCGACGTGCCGGCGCAGGTACCCGGTGATCTGCTCGATGTTGGTGAAGACGGTGATCGGGTTGGCGTAGCCCTTGCGCCGGGGCACGTAGCAGTAGGCGCAGGCCATCGCGCAGCCGTTCGCCGTCGACGGGGCGATCCAGTTCGACGACCGGCTGTTCGGCCGCGCCGACAGCGACGTCTTCACGCCCAGCACCAGCGTCTCGGTCTTCACCCGCACCCAGCGGTCGACGTTGCCGGCGTTGCCGTGCAGCTCGGGGATCTGCCAGTGCGAGGGCACCTCGACGACCTCGGCTCCGGGGAATCGCGCCAGCACGTCCCGGCCGCGCGCGGTGTCGAGGGCGGCGGGCTCGGCGTAGATCTCGCGGACGTCGAGCAGGCGGGTCGGTGCGGTGGGGTGGGCGGGGGACGACGGTGCGGCGGTCTCCACGAGAGGTGCAGCCCTGCCGGGGCGGCCGCTGTTCCGGCTCCGGGCTGCGCGGATCGGCACACCCCGGGCGGGAATGCCCGGTCAGTCCTCCGGTTCGTCGCGTGGCCCCAGGGCGGTCGGTCGCAGCGATCCACTCAGCAGGTCCGCGGCGACGTCGTCCACCGGGCGGCCGCTGGCGTAGGCCGCCCCGCGGAGCAGGTCGAGCGCGCCCCGGGTGTCGGTGCCGTGCGTGACGCTGAGCTGGCCCAGCGCCTCCCACACCATCGCCCGGCGTCGCGCAGCGGGGGTGCGCAGCCAGTCCGGCCCGTGCGCGGGCTCCCAGTCCGACCAGATCGCGGCCTCGCTCAGCGCCGAGGTGACCAGCGCGCCGACCGCCATGGCCTCGAAGACCGGCAGCCGGGGGACGTCGGACTCGTCGGTGAAGTAGAGGTCGATGGCGATGCGGCCGGCCAGGGAGAGGGGGAGCGGCAGCGCCACCACCCCGCAGTACGGCGTGCGGCCGAACAGCAGCTCGGCGAAGGGCAGCCAGCGCCGGCGCAGGTCGTCGGCCATGGCGAACACCGGCTCGCCGCCGCGGTGGGCGGCCAGGCAGGGGCCGGTGCCCACGGTGAACTGGAGGCGCTCGGCGGTGGCTGCGTCGTCCGAACTCGCTCCGAGGGGCAGCCGGCGGCCGGTGCCGTCCTCGACGCTGAGCCCGGCGCCGTCCACCGGGAGGGTCTGCGCGCAGGCCCGCATCAGCCGGACCGGCAGCAGCTCGGGTCCGCCCAGACCGGGCTCGTCGGCCCCGGCGAGCGCCGCGCCGAAGCGCTCCGCGATGGATGCCATCCCGTACCCATGCCCGGTCGCGGGAGCAGTCACTCCTCGGTGCGGCCCGCCCACGGGAGCGGTCAGGCCCGTGCCTCCAGGACCGCCGAGTAGACGGCGACGGTCTGCTGGGCCACCGCGGGCCAACCGAACTCGGACAGCACCCGCTCCCGACCGGCGGCACCCATCGCGGCCGCGCGCCGGGGGTCGGCCAGCAGCTCGGTGATCGCCGCCGCCAGCCCGGCCTCGAAGCCGGCGCGGTCGACCGGGTCGTAGGGGACCAGCAGCCCCGTCCGGCCGTCGTCGACCACCTCGGGGATGCCGCCCACCGCGCTGGCCACGACCGCGGTGCCGCAGGCGGCCGCCTCCAGGTTGACGATGCCCAGCGGCTCGTAGACCGACGGGCAGACGAAGACGGTCGCCCCGGTGATCAGCGGGACGAGCTGCTCCCGGGGCAGCATCGCCTCGATCCAGACGACGCCGCTGCGGCGGGCCTGCAGCGCGGTGACCGCGTCGGCGACCTCCTGCCGCTCGGCGGGGGTGTCGGCGGCTCCGGCGCACAGCACGAGCCCGGCCTCGGCCGGCAGCTGCTCGGCCGCGGCCAGCAGGTGCGCGAGCCCCTTCTGCCGGGTGATCCGTCCGACGAACAGCGCGTACGGCCGGTCGGGGTCCACGCCGAGCGAGCGGACGACGTCCGGTGCAGGCACGGGGCGGTAGGCCTCGGCGTCGACGCCGTTGTGCACCACGTGCAGCCGCGCCGGGTCCAGCTCGGGGTAGACGGCCAGGACGTCGTCGCGCATGCCGGCGCTCACGGCGACCACGGCGTCGGCCGAGAGGTAGGCGCTGCGCTCCACCCAGGACGACAGCCGGTACCCGCCGCCGAGCTGCTCGGCCTTCCACGGCCGTCGCGGCTCGAGGGAGTGTGCGGTGACCACGTGCGGCGTCCCGTGCACCAGGGCCGCCAGCATCCCCGCCCCGTTGGCGTACCAGGTGTGGCTGTGCACCAGGTCGACGTCGGTGAGCGCGGCGGCGATCTCCACGTCGGCACCGAGCGCCTGCAGCGCGCCGTTGGCGTCCACCAGGCCCGCGGGTACGGCGTGGGCGAACGCGTCGGCGCGCTCGGCGCCGAAGCAGTGGACGTCGATGTGCGGTCCGGCCGGCAACGAGCGCAGCGCCGCCACCAGGTGCTCCACGTGCACCCCGGCGCCGCCGTACACGTCCGGCGGCCACTCCTTGGTCACGATGCCGATGCGCACGCCGTCACCCTAGGGGGCGGTCCCTCCGGGGATCGGGGGTTCAGCACCCCGCGCACGGGCTACGGTCCTCGCATGCGTGGCGGTCCTCGAGTCCTCGGCATCGTCCTGGCCGGCGGTGAGGGCAAGCGCCTGGCCCCGCTGACCCAGGACCGGGCCAAGCCCGCGGTGCCCTTCGGTGGCAACTACCGGCTCATCGACTTCGTGCTGTCCAACCTGGTGAACGGCGAGATCCGGCAGATCGCCGTCCTCACCCAGTACAAGAGCCACAGCCTCGACCGGCACATCACCACGACCTGGCGGATGTCGCAGCTGCTGGGCAACTACGTCACCCCGGTGCCCGCGCAGCAGCGGCTGGGCCCGCGCTGGTACATGGGCAGCGCCGACGCGATCTTCCAGAGCCTGAACCTCATCTACGACGCCCGCCCCGACGTCGTCGTCGTCTTCGGCGCCGACCACGTCTACCGCATGGACCCCGGGCAGATGATCGACCAGCACCTGCAGACCGGCGCGGGGGTGACCATCGCCGGGCTGCGGGTCCCGCGCAGCGAGGCCACCGAGTTCGGGGTGATCGACGCCGACGCCGAGGGCCGCGTGCGCGGGTTCCTCGAGAAGCCGGCGGACCCGCCCGGGCTGCCGGACTCCCCCGAGGAGAGCTTCGCCTCGATGGGCAACTACGTGTTCAGCACCGACGCGCTGCTCGAGGCGCTGCGGACCGACGCGGAGGACCCGCACTCGGTGCACGACATGGGCGGCTCGATCATGCCGATGCTCGCCGATGCGGGGGAGGCGTGGGTCTACGACTTCTCGACCAACGTCGTCCCCGGGGCCACCGAGCGCGACCACGGGTACTGGCGCGACGTCGGGACGATCGACAGCTACTTCGACGCGCACATGGACCTGGTGTCGGTCACGCCGGTGTTCAACCTCTACAACGACCGCTGGCCGATCCTCACGCTGCCGCCCCAGCTGCCGCCGGCGAAGTTCGTCCTCGGCGGGCGCGCGGAGGAGTCGATGGTCAGCGCCGGCGCCATCATCGGCGGCGGCTCGGTGCACCACTCGGTCGTCTCGCCGGGGGTGCGCATCGACCGTGGCGCCCGGGTCGAGGACAGCGTGCTGATGGACGGCGTCCAGATCGGCGAGGGCGCCTACGTGCGCCGCGCGATCCTGGACAAGAACGTCGTGGTGCCGCCGTGGACGCGGATCGGCGTCGACCTCGAGGCCGACCGCCGGCGCTACCACGTCAGCGCCGGCGGGGTCACCGTGCTCGGCAAGGGCGCCCGCGCCGTCACGTGAGGGGCCGCGTCCGCCTCCCCCCTCGCGAGTCCCGGGCGAGCCTCCGGACAGGGCCGACCGACCCGAGGGTGCGATGACCCAGCCGCTGATCGTCACGCTGCTGCTGGCCGAGGAGGCGCAGCGGCGGTTCGACCGGCTGCGGGCGGCGCACTTCCCGTGGCGGCCCCTTCCCGGGGCCCGCCGCGAGCTCGCGAGCGGTGGGGAGGAAGGGGTGTTTCGACTGGCCGCGCACGTCACCCTCTTCCACGCCCTGCCCGGCGAGCACCTGGCGCGGGTGGACGCCGACCTCGCCGCGGCCGCGGCCCGGCCTCCCTTCGCCGTCGAGGTCACCGGGGTGCGCTCGCTCGGCCGCGGGGTCGCCTACGCGCTGGCCTCGGCCGAGCTGGCGGGGCTGCGGGCCGACCTCGTCCGCGCCTGGGAGCCGTGGCTGACCCCGCAGGACCTCCAGCGGCACGCGCCGCACGTGACCGTGCAGAACAAGGTCGACCCCGCGGTCGCGCGGGCGCTGCACGCCGAGCTCGCCGCGGCGTTCGTCCCGGAGTCCGTGCCCGCGCGGGGACTGGGCCTGTGGCGCTACCTCGGCGGTCCGTGGGAGCCGGTCGCCGAGCACCCGTTCACCGGCGCATCGGGGCCCCCGGGTGGGTCCCCGCCCTCGGGCTGAGCCGGCTCGGGGCCGGCCGGCCCGGAGCCGTCCGGGACCGCGGACCTCAGGACCGCCAGGAGGGTCGCCAGGCACAGCGTGGCGCCGGCCATCTCGCCGAGCTCCTCGACGGTCGTGGCCCAGACGTAGGCGGGCGAGGCGAAGCCGTCGCCCTCCGAGTAGATCCACCCGGAGACGAGCTCCATGCCCAGCGCGCCCCCGACGTACAGCGCCCCGGCCGCCACGAGGAGCAGCGCGGTCCGCCGCGGCAGCCGCAGCAGGAAGGGCAGGTAGGCCAGGACGAAGACGAGGACGAGCGGCGCTGCGATCACCACCCACCCGAAGGTGAGGACCCCCTCCTGGGGGACGAGCTCGGCGACGGCCGGGATCGTCTCCTCGTGGATCTGCGCCAGCTCGTCCATCGAGAGGTAGGCGAAGATCGCGGCCAGCACCCGCCAGTGCCACCGGCCGCCGCTCAGGGCCGGCTCCGCGGCGCTGCTGATCCCCGCGCTGACCGCGGCGATCGACAGCAGCAGCGCGCTGGAGAACCAGGCGGGGATGTTTCCCTCCCCGTCGGTGTCCAGCAGCCGCAGCAGCTGGAGGAACGCCGGGAAGGGCACCGAGGGGTCGCCGGGCACCGCGCCGGCCGGTATCTCGGCGCCTCAGCGCCAGCAGGCGCAGCCACGCCGACAGGGCCGAGAGGACGAGGCCGACGGCGAGGCCCACGAGCAGCACGGTGCGCGGGCGCGGCACGGGGAGGAGAGGCAGCGCCGACCAGTCCTGACGTGAGGGGGGTCCAGGACCGCGGGTGCCGCCGGACGATCCGTCGACCCTACGACGAGGGCGGCTCCTCACCTGGTGGGGCTGGCCACGAGCAGGCCGCTGCCGACGGGCAGGACGGCCGACGTCAGCCGCTCGTCCTCGCGCACCCGGCGGGCGACGTCCCGCCAGGCCACGGTCTCGGGGTCGCGGGCGGACCGGTCGGCGACCCGGCCCCCCTCCAGGAGGCCGCAGCACACCAGCAGCCCGCCGGGGCGCAGCAGCCCGAGCAGCCCGGCCAGGTCTGCCGCGTAGTCGGTCGGCGCGGTCGAGCAGGCGACGACGTCGTAGGCGCCGGGGGAGAGGCGGGGCAGCACCTCAGCCGGCGTGCCGAAGATCATCCGCGTGCGGCCCGGCGGGTGCCCGGCCTCGGCGAAGGCCAGCCGCGCGGCCCGCTGGTGCTCGGCGTCGACGTCCAGGCAGGTCAGCACGCCGTCGCGGCGCATGCCCTGGAGCAGCCACAGCCCGCTCACCCCGCCGCCGCTACCGACGGCGACCGCCGCCCGGGCGCCGGCCCCGGACGCGAGGACGGCGAGCGTGGCGCCCACCGCCGGCGTGACCGGCGGGGGCCCGCCCAGGTGCGCGGCGCGGGCGCGGGCCGCCGCGAGGGCCTGCGGCTCGGTGGCGAACCGGTCGGCGTACACCCGGCCGGGTTCCGCGGGATCGCCGCCCTCGCCGCCGACCGACGGACGTCCCCGGTCGCTCATCCACACACCTCCGGTGACGGAGCGGACCGGCTCCGCCAGGCTCCTGAGGCACATGCCTCCGGGCGAGGGTAGTGGCGGGCGCCGGGAGTGCGGCGCGCGACGCCGGCTGTGAACTGCCTGTGAGCGGGAACAGCCGTCCGGCCGCCGCCCGTTGGACGTTGCGTGCGTCGAGGCCGAGCCGCCAGTACCCCCGTCGTGGGCAGACCCGCCGATCCCGAGCCGGTGGGCGCGCCCGCGGTCTGCGATCCTGGGTCCGTGACGGAGCCCGACGCCCCCGAGGAGCAGGCGGGCGCGCCCGCGGCCTGGGTGGCGCCGACGTGGGAGCAGGTCGTCCGCGACCACTCCGCACGGGTCTACCGCCTGGCCTACCGCCTGTCGGGCAACGCGCAGGACGCCGAGGACCTGACCCAGGAGACCTTCGTCCGGGTGTTCCGGTCGCTGGCCGACTTCTCGCCCGGCACCTTCGAGGGCTGGCTGCACCGCATCACGACCAACCTGTTCCTCGACATGGTCCGGCGACGGCAGCGGATCCGTTTCGACGCCCTGCCCGAGGACACCGAGCGGCTGCCGGGCACCGCGCCGAGCCCGGAGCAGGTCTACGCCGACACCCACCTCGACCCGCAGGTGCAGGCGGCGCTCGACGCCCTGGCCCCGGAGTTCCGCGTGGCCGTCGTCCTGTGCGACATCGAGGGCCTGACCTACGAGGAGATCGCGGCGACCCTGGGGATCAAGCTCGGCACGGTCCGCAGCCGCATCCACCGCGGCCGCGTCCAGCTCCGCCAGGCGCTGGCCCACCTCGCGCCACGGCGCCCCGAGGCCGTTCCCGCCGGGGAGGGGGAAGGATGAGCCTGCCGGAGAGCCACCTCGCCCAGGAAGCGATCGCCGCGCTGGTCGACGGCGAGCTGGCCAGCGGTCCGGCGTCGCGCGCCGCCCACCACCTCGCCGGCTGCGGGTCCTGCCGGATGGCCGTGCAGGCGCAGCGCGAGGCGAAGGAGGCGCTGCACGGCGCCACCGACGTCGCGGTTCCCGGCGACCTGCTCAGCCGGCTGTGCGCGATCCCCTTCACCGCCGACGTGCCCGGCTCCGGGGGCTCCGGAGTGCTGAGCGCGGGTCCCGGCCAGCTCACCGTCCGGGACGGGCGGGGCAGCTGGTCGGTGCCGCTCGACCCGGAGCCGGACGCCGGGCGTCTCGGCTCCGCGCGGTGGCTGCGCCGCGGTGTCGCGGGCACCCTCGCCGGGCTGGGCATCGGCGTCACCGCGCTCGCCCTCAGCCTCCCGGTGCCCCACGAGCCGGCCCAGCCCGCCTCGTCGATCGCCGACGGGCGCTCCGGCGGCGAGGACAGCCAGGTCGTGCCGCCGGTCGTGCGGACCCTGAGCGGGGGGACGCAGTCCGCCGTCGCGGTCCCGGCGGGCACGCGCACCAGCCCGTGACCACCGCCCTCCGGTGACGACCGCGCCACCCGTGACCACCGCCCACGCCTGATCACCGCCCACGCCTGATCGCCCTGCCCCCGGGGGAGGACCCGCTGCCCGAGATCCCGCCGTCCGCTGCGGGGGACGACCGCCCCGCTGCCGACGGGGCTCCCGACGAGGTGTTCGCCCGGCCCGACGGTCGCGCGGGCGGCTTCGATCCGCCCCCGGTGCGGCCGCGGGCCTTTTCGTCGACCCCTCCGCCGAGCCCCGCGCTGAGCGCGGCGTTCGGCCGACCGGCCGCGGTGAGCGGGACCTTCGCCGGGGACCGCCCGACCCCGCCGCCGCGGCCGGCCGCCCCACCGCCGCCGGAGGCCGTGCTCCGCGCCTTCGCCCCGCCCGGTACCGGTCGGCGCGGGCTGCAGGAGCCTCCCGGTGGCCGGCCGGGGCGCCGGCGCACCGCAGCCGGCCCCTGGTGGAAGCCCGACGCGCGCACCGACCCCTGGCGCGATCCGCACGCGCCCGCCGGCCTGGTCGGTCCCGCGGTGTTCGAGGACGAGGCCGACCAGGAGGGCCCGGTCGTCGTCGACGCCAAGGGCCGCAAGAAGCTCCGCTTCCGCGACCTGTCGGTGCGGCTGTCGGTGCTCGGCCTGCTCGCGGTGCTGCTCGTGGGCGCCGTCGGCGGCGGACTGGGGTACTGGCTCACGCGGACGGCCGACGAGTCGCCGCTCCTGACCCCCGGTGCGCAGCTGTCCGAGACCAACGCGGGCGTGGTCCGCGAGCCCGGCTCGATCTCCGAGATCGCCGAGGCGGTCACGCCCGCGGTGGTCTCGATCGAGGTGCGGCTCGGGGACGCCGGGGCGACCGGCTCGGGTGTCGTCATCGACGGCGAGAACGGCTACATCATCACCAACAACCACGTCATCTCCGGCGCCGACGGCAACGACGACGCGGAGATCCGTGCGGTGTTCTCCGACGGAGCCGGGTCGGCGGCCCGGATCGTCGGCCGCGACCCGGCCAGCGACATCGCGGTCATCAAGGTGGAGAGGCCCGGTCTGCTGGAGGCCGCCCTGGGCAGCGTCGACGACGTCGTGGTGGGTGACCCGGTCATCGCCGTGGGGTCACCGCTCGGCCTGGCGAGCACGGTCACCTCCGGCATCGTCAGCGCGCTCGACCGGCCGGTCCGGCTGTCCGGCGAGGGCAGCGACACCAACGCCGTCATCAGCGCCGTGCAGACCGACGCGCCGATCAACCCCGGCAACTCCGGCGGCGCCCTGGTCGACGCCACCGGCGCGGTGATCGGCATCAACACCGCCATCGCCTCGCTGGGCGGCGGCAGCGTGGGGCTCGGTTTCGCCATCCCGATCGACCGGGCCCGCGACATCGCCGAGCAGCTGATCTCCACCGGGGAGGCGGTGCACGCCACCCTCGGGGTCAACGCCCGGTCGGTCACCGACGGCACCCGCGACGGCGCACTCGTGGTGAACGTGGAGCCGGACGGCCCCGGCGCGGAGGCCGGCCTGCGGGAGCAGGACGTGATCATCGCCGTCGACGGCGAGCAGGTCGGCAGTTCCGAGGAGCTGGCCGTCGCCATCGACGTGCACGCCCCCGGGGACACGGTCTCCATCGAGTACGTGCGCGGCGGCAGCCCGTCGGCCACCGTGCAGGCGACGCTGGGCCGGGCGTGACCGAGGACCCCTGAACGAGGGGGCCACAGCCGGCGTGGCCTGACCTAGGCTGGAGGCCGTCCGCGCGAGGCACGACGGGAGCAGCGGTGTTCGACTCGATCGGCTGGGGCGAGATCATCGTCCTCGCGCTGGCCGCGCTGTTCATCTTCGGCCCGGAGCGGCTGCCGCACCTCGCCAAGGACGCCGCGAACGGGCTCAAGCGGCTGCGCGGCGCGATCACCGGCGTGCGGGCCCAGGTGGACGAGTCCCTGGGCGAGGACCTGGCCGGGCTGCGCGACCTGGACCTGCGCAAGTACCACCCGCGCACGTTCATCCGCGAGCAGCTGCTCGCCGACGACGACGGCCCGCCGGTCCGCCGGGGCACCGCCAACGGCAACGGCTCGGGCGGGCTCGGCCGCAGGACCGCCGCGGGGGCCACCGCCGCCGGTGCGGCACCGGCCGCCGGTGCACTGGCCGCCCGCCGGGCCGCCGCCCGCCCCCGCGACGCCGGGACGCCGCCGCCCTTCGACGTCGACGCCACCTGACCGACCCGTCGGCGGCACCGCTTCTGCGGCGTTCCTCGCGCTCCCACGGTGCTGCAGGACCGCAGGAGCGCGCAGAATACCGCAGGAACGCCGAGCGGCCCGGCCCCTGACGGGGACCGGGCCGGTCGGCTGTCAGGTCAGTGCTTGACCGGGGTCAGCCCCAAGGACATGCCCGACAAGCCGCGCTGGCGGACGGCGAGGGCGTCGGCGACCTTGCTCAGCGCCTGGGCCGCAGCCGACTCCGGCTCGGCGAGCACGATCGGGGCACCGCTGTCGCCGGCCTCGCGCAGCCGGGTGTCCAGCGGGATCTGGCCGAGCAGCGGCACGCGGGCGCCCAGGGTTCGGGTCAACGCGTCGGAGACGGCCTCGCCGCCGCCGGAGCCGAACACCTCCATGCGCGAGCCGTCGGGGAGGTCCAGCCAGGACATGTTCTCCACGACACCGACCACCTGCTGGTGGGTCTGCGTGGCGATGGCGCCGGCGCGCTCGGCGACCTCCGCGGCGGCCAGCTGCGGCGTCGTCACCACGAGGATCTCGGCGTTGGGCACGAGCTGGGCCACCGAGATCGCGACGTCGCCGGTGCCGGGGGGCAGGTCCATGAGCAGGACGTCGAGGTCGCCCCACCAGACGTCGGCGAGGAACTGCTGCAGCGCGCGGTGCAGCATCGGCCCGCGCCACACCACCGGGGTGTTGCCCGGCGTGAACATGCCGATCGAGATGACCTTCACGCCGTAGGACTGCGGCGGCATGATCATGTTGTCGACCTGGGTGGGGCGGTCGTCGACGCCCAGCATCCGTGGCACCGAGTGCCCGTAGATGTCGGCGTCCACGACGCCGACCGACAGGCCTCGCTTGGCCAGCGCGGCGGCCAGGTTCACGGTCACGCTGGACTTGCCGACGCCGCCCTTGCCGGACGCGACCGCGTAGACGCGGGTCAGCGAGCCCGGCTGGGCGAAGGGGATCACCGGCTCGGCGGCGTCGCCGCGCACGGTGCGGCGCAGCTCGGCGCGCTGCTCGTCGCTCATCACGTCGAGCTCCACCTGCACCGAGGTGACGCCGGCGACGGCGGAGACGGCCTCGGTGACCCGGTCGGTGATCGTCTGGCGCATGGGGCAGCCGGCGACGGTCAGGTAGACGTCGATGCGGACGGCGCCGTCGGCGCCGATCTGGACGTCCTTGACCATGCCGAGCTCGGGGAGGGGCCGGTTGATCTCCGGGTCCTGGACGGTGGCCAGAGCGGCGTTGACCGCGTCGAGGGCCGGCTGGCCGGTCAGGGTGTCGGACATCGGGATGCGTGTCTCCTTCGACGGGAAACCCGTTGGCGGCACTCCGGGCCTCGGCGCGACCTGCGCACACGGGTCTCCAGCCACTGTACGGCCGCCCGCCGGGCGGGCCGACCGCTGCTGGGGTGATCTGCTGCTCACGACGGTGCGATGGCGCACGCGAACGGACGTCGGAGACGACACGAGATCTTAATGCGAGACGCCGTACCGCCCGTTGACTACGAGCGACCAAGATCTCAAGACTCTCCCGGACCCCGGCCGAGTGTCGGTCGAGGCACGAGCGGAGGCAGGTCACATGCGAGGTCGACAAGGAAGTCGTCGCATCCGCGGCGTCGTCGCGATGGGGGCGGCCGTCCTCCTGGCAGGGCTCCTGGCCCCTGGGCCGGCCGCAGCAGCGCCGGGCGGCCAGCCGCAGCCCACGGTCGCCGGGATGCGGATCCTGCTCACCAACGACGACGGCGTGCAGCAGGGAGTGACCACCCAGGGCGTCTACGAGCTGCGCCGGGCACTGTGCGCCGCCGGCGCCGACGTCGTCGTCGTCGCCCCGTGGACCGAGCAGAGCGGCCGCTCGGCGGCGATCACCTACGGCTCCTCGTCGACGCGCTTCACGCTGGGCACCCCCGACCTGGCCGGCTATGCCGGTGACTGTGCCGACGCTCCCTCGGGCGGTGCCGTCTACGGCGCCTGCGTGACAGCTGTCGGCGGCACGTGCACGGTGGGCAGCACGTCCCTGACCCCGGCCGACGCCGTCACTCTGGGTGCCACGGCGGCAGTGCAGCAGGTGCACCAGTGGACGAACGGCCCCGACCTGGTGATCAGCGGGATCAACTCCGGCGGCAACGACGGCCAGAACGTCAACGTGTCGGGCACCGTGGGAGCGGCGACGATCGCGGTCAGCCTCGGCTACCCGGCGATCGCGCTGAGCACGAGCACGAGCGGCGTCGCCGCGAGCAACTACGTGGCGACCGCGACCTGGGCGGTGCCGTTCGTGGCCCGTCTGGCGGCCGAGCGCGCGCTGCCCGCGGACTACGTGCTGAACGTCAACCACCCGCGGGTCGACCGCGGCCGGGTGACCCAGGCGGTGTGGACCACCGTCGCGCAGAACGCCGCTTTCGCCACCACCTACCAGGCCGAGGGGCTGTCCTTCCGGTCGGTCTACGGCCAGTGCACGGGCGGGACGTACTGCGGTGCCCCCGAGCGCGGCTCCGACAGTGCCGCCTACGCGGCGGGGCAGATCGCCGTCACCCCGGTGAGCGTCGACCGGACGGTCGCCGACTCCGCCAGCCTGCAGAAGGCGCGCGCACTGGTGCAGTCAGGGGCGTTCTCGACCCGGTGACCCGGTGACCCGGTGACCCGGTGCGGTGCCGCCCGTTCCGAGCAGGGACGGGCGGCGCCGCTCGCGGTCGCTAGGCCGTGTTTGAGAAGTCACCGGAAGGGTCCATCCGGCGTGTTGGTGCCGGGAAATAGGCGAGGCCTCCGGTAGAGGGATCAACGACCAAGAAGA
>NZ_JBJNRJ010000065.1:0-26092 GCF_046233715.1 Trujillonella humicola
CCGAGGCGTCCTCTACGACGAGGGCGTCCACCAAGCCAACCGCAACCGAGCCCTCGGCAACGCCGCCTGAGCCGGTGGTTGACAGAGGGTGTCTCACCGGGCGCCCATGGGCGGGAGGGCGCGGGCGGGAACGGCGAGGAAGCGCAGGTCGATCAGGGCGTGCAGCAGCACGGGCAGCAGCAGCGAGCCGGTGTCCAGGTACAGCGCCGCCATGACCGCCCCGAGCACGCCGGTGGTCACCACGCCCCCCACGCCCTGGTAGGCGTGCGCCAGGCCGAAGGCCACGGCGGCCACCGCCACCAGCACGCCCGCCGGCAGGTCGCCGGCGACCGCGGCGACCACGGCCAGGAAGAACCCGCGGTAGAGCCACTCCTCGCAGACGCCCGCGGTCACCCCCACCACGGTGAACAGCCGGCGCTCGGCGCGGGTGCGCGGCAGCAGCGCCAGCGTCGCGTGCACCGGCAGCTCGGCGTGCCGGCCCTCGCCGTCGACACGGACCGGCGGCCGGACGAGCGCGCCGCCCCGCAGGACGCGGGTCGAGGCGACGACGAAGACGACGACGAGCAGTGCGAGGGTCCCGGCCACCGGCCCCGGCCAGCCGTCCGGCCACGCCAGCCCGACCGCCGCGGCGTCCACCCCCGGCGCGGACAGCCAGATGACGAGCGCGAGCAGCGCCAGCCCCCACTCGAGGACCAGCAGCCGCCGGTAGAACGAGCGGCGGGCGCCGGCATCGGTGCGCAGCCGGCCCTCGAACCGCCGGTGCAGGACGGCGCCGACCACCGGCTCCCCCACCACCAGGTAGGCAGCCACCACGACGGCCGACAGCGCGGCCGGACCGTAGTCGGCCAGCGACACCGGCAGCCCGTCCACGGGTCAGCCCTGGGCCTCGGCCCGCAGGACCGCCAGCGCGCCGGCGAGGTCGGCGGGGTAGTCGCTGGTGAACTCGACCCAGCGGCCGTCGGCCGGGTGCTCGAATCCGAGCCGGACCGCGTGCAGCCACTGCCGACCGACACCCAGGCGGGCGGCCAGCGTCGGGTCGGCGCCGTAGGTCGTGTCGCCGACGCAGGGGTGGCGCAGCGCGGAGAAGTGCACGCGGATCTGGTGGGTGCGGCCGGTCTCGAGGTGGATGCCGACCAGGCTGGCGGCGGGGAACGCCTCGAGCACCTCGTAATGGGTCACCGAGGGCCGGCCGCCGGTGACGACGGCGAACTTCCAGTCGTGCCGCGGATGCCGGTCGATCGGGGCGTCGATGGTGCCGCGGGACGGGTCCGGGTGCCCCTGGACGAGCGCGTGGTAGCCCTTGTCCACCGTCCGCTCCTTGAACGCGGCCTTGAGCACGGTGTACGCCCGCTCGCTCTTGGCCACGACCATCAGGCCGGTCGTGGCGGCGTCCAGCCGGTGGACGACGCCCTGCCGCTCGGCCGCCCCCGACGTCGAGACGCGGTAGCCGGCCGCGGCGAGGCCGCCGACCACGGTCGGCCCCTCCCAGCCCGGGCTCGGATGGGCGGCGACGCCGACGGGCTTGTCGACCACCACCAGGTCGTCGTCGTCGTGCACCACGGTCATCCCGACCACGGGCTGCGGCGCGGGCGGCTCGCCCGGTGGCGGGGGCAGCTCCACCTCCAGCCAGCTGCCGCCGGAGAGCCGGTCGCCCTTGCCGCGTACCCGCCCGTCGACCACGACCACCCCGGCGTCGGCCAGGTCGGCCGCGGCGGTCCGGGTCAGCCCGAACAGCCGCGACAGCGCCTGGTCGACCCGCTGGCCCTCCAGCCCGTCGGGCACCGGCAGCGCGCGGTACGTGCCCGGAGAGCTGCTCACGGGTCCATTGTGACCGGCCGTGCCGACGGCGGGACGCACCGCCGCCGGGGGGTCGGCCCGCGCTCAGCCGCGCGGCCGCTCCTCGCGCGAGGAGCCGGTGCGGGAGCCGTCGAACTCGATGCCGCGCAGCGCCAGCAGCGCGCCCAGCACCCCACCGCAGGTGATGGCGGAGTCGGCCACGTTGAAGATCGGGAAGAACTCGCCGCCGGGCCCGAAGACGGAGATGAAGTCGACGACGCCGCCGCGCAGGGGACCCGGGTCACGGAACACGCGGTCGACCAGGTTGCCCACCGCGCCGCCGAGCACCAGGCCGAGCGCCACTGCCCAACCCAGGGAGAACAGCCGGCGGGCGACCCGCACGATCACCACAGACACCACCACGGCGATCAGGGTGAACACCACGGTGAAGCCCTCGGCGAAGGAGAAGGCCGCCCCGGTGTTGCGCGCGTGGGTCAGGTACAGCGCTCCGCCCAGCAGCCGGACGTCCTCGCCGCGGTCGAGCGTGGCGACGACCAGCAGCTTGGTGACCAGGTCGAGCGCCAGCACGGCGACGGCGATCCCGAGCAGCAGGCGGGTGAGCGGACGGCGGGAGGCGCCCGCGGCGGCCGCCCCGGCGGTTCCGGGGCCCTCGCCGGGACCTTCGCGGGCGTCCTCGGGCTCAGCGGACAGCACGCGCTCCTGGGGTGTCGGGGGGGCCGCAGCTCGGCCGGGCGGTCCCCCGACGATAGCCCGGCCACCCGCGCCGCTCCGCCGGGCGCCCCCGCCACCACCGGCACCCGCGTGATCCATCTCATGGCGGGTACGACGCATCTCACACCTCCGGAGGGGCGTGCCCGGGCCGGGAGTGGCCGATGGTCGTGAGTCGGACCTCGTACACCGGTCAGAGAGGCAGATGTGTCCACCGAGCTCGCCCCCGCCACCGACCCCGACGTAGTCCTCGTCGGCGGCGGCATCATGAGCGCTACCCTCGCGTCGCTGCTCGGTCTCGTCGCCCCCGGCTGGAGCGTCGCCGTCTTCGAGTCCGGACCGGCGGTCGCCGGCGAGAGCTCCGACGCCTGGAACAACGCGGGCACGGGGCACGCCGCGCTGTGCGAGCTGAACTACACCCCCGCCGGCCCCGACGGTCGGGTGGACCCGGGCAAGGCCGTGGCGATCAACGAGCAGTTCCAGCTGTCCCGGCAGTTCTGGTCGCACCTGGTGCGCAACGGCCTGACCGGCTCGCCGAAGGACTTCATCACCCCGGTCCCGCACATCAGCTTCGTGACCGGGGAGGCCGGCCGGGCCTACATGGCCCAGCGGTACGCCGCCCTGGCCTCGCACCCGCTCTTCGAGGGCATGGAGTACACCGACGTCCCGTCGACCTTCGCCGAGTGGGTCCCCCTCATGATGGCCGGGCGCGACCCCGGCGAGGTGGTCGCGGGCACCCGCGCGGCGGCAGGGACCGACGTCAACTTCGGCGCCCTCACCCGGCTGCAGCTCGCCGAGGCCGAGACCCGGGGCGTGCACGTGCACGTCGGCCAGCGGGTGAGCGACCTCGAGCGGACCGGCGACGGCCGCTGGAAGGTCACCGTCAAGGACGTCGTCACCGGCGAGCACCGCACCGTGCACGCCCGGTTCGTCTTCGTCGGCGCCGGCGGCGGCGCCCTGCCGCTGCTGCAGAAGGCCGCGATCCCGGAGATCCGCGGCTTCGGCGGCTTCCCGGTGAGCGGGGAGTTCCTGCGCACCCGCTCCCCCGAGCTGGTGTCCCGGCACCAGGCGAAGGTGTACGGCCAGGCAGCGGTCGGCGCGCCACCGATGTCGGTGCCGCACCTGGACCTGCGCCTGGTCGACGGCGAGTACTCGCTGCTGTTCGGTCCCTACGCCGGCTGGTCGCCGAAGTTCCTCAAGGCCGGGTCGATGTTCGACCTGCCGCTGTCGGTCAAGCCCAACAACCTCGGCTCGATGCTGGGCGTGGCCCGTACCGAGCTGGCGCTGACCCGGTACCTGATCGGCGAGCTGCTGCAGTCCCGCGCCGCGCGGCACCGCACGCTGCAGGGCTTCGTGCCGCTGGCCGAGCAGGGCGACTGGGACGTGATCTCCGCCGGCCAGCGGGTCCAGGTCATCAAGCGGGACCCGGCGAGCGGCAAGGGCGTGCTGCAGTTCGGCACCGAGCTGATCACCGGCGCGGACGGCACCATCGCGGGCCTGCTCGGGGCCTCCCCGGGCGCGTCCACGGCTGTCTCGGCGATGCTCACGCTGATGGAGCGCTGCTTCCCGCAGCACGCGGAGGCCTGGCGGCCCCGGCTCCAGGAGGCGATCCCCTCCTACGGGCGCAGCCTGTCGGCCGACCCGGTGCTGCTGGCCGAGGTCCGGGCCGACACCACGAAGACCCTCGAGCTCGTCGCCTGATCCCCTGGGTGCAGAAGTGCAGTTCTGCACCGGGCGGAATGGCGGTTCTGCACGACCTCAGGGGACGACGGCGAGCGCGGCCCGGATCCGTGCGATCACCTCGTCCATGGACCGGAGGTCGTGCGCCGCCAACCGGATCACCCGCCACCCGGCGGCCACGACACCGGCCAACCGCCCGTCGTCCTTCGTGATCTGCAGGTCGTCGAAGTGGTACTCGCCCTCGTACTCGACGATCAGTCGCGCCTCCGGCCACGCGAGGTCCACCGTCGCCAGCCATCCGCCTCCATCGACGACGTCGTACTGCACGACCGGGGCCGGCACGCCGGCGAGTGCCAGGGCCACTCGCACCCAGGACTCCGGCGGGGAACCGCTGCGCCGGTCGACCAGCTCGAATGCCGTCCGCACTCGGCGGGACCAGCGTCGCCCCTTCCGCGCACGGAGCAGTGCGGTGAGGTCGGTCTCGTGCAGCAGGTCCGTCCGCAGCATCTGGTCGAGCACTCCGACCGCCGTCGACGTCGTCTCCAGGACTCCGAGCTCCCACGCGGTCCGCGGGGGCGTGGTGCGCGGTGCGCCGTCGCCTCCAAGCTCGACGTCCGACGGCGCGATGTCGGTCCGGTGGACTCGGACACCGACCGGCCCCCTCCACGTCGACGAACCCGGGACGACGACCGTCACGGGGTCGCCGTAGCCCGGGGCAGGAGCCCCCAGGAGCGCGGCAGCCGAGCGGCCACCCAGAGCGGCTCCCGGGGGCATCAACAGCGCCGCCGCCCGGCAGCGGAGCCCGTGGTCACGAGTCTGGGAGGCATCGGCCCAGACGCCTTGGAGGACACGGAAGTACGGCCCCTCGGCCAGTCGACGGCGAGTGAGCAACCCCTCGGAGATCGCGTGCGACCCGACGAACACACCTTCCGGCCCCCGCCTGCTGATCGGCATGCCGCGGGATCCTGCTGCCGGGCGGCCTCCCGCACGGCTCCGGCGTCCACAGGTGCGCGAGCGTCCCCAGTTCCCGGCGCCCCCTCGCCGATTCCGTGCAGAAGTGCAGTTCCGCACCGTGCAGAAGTGCAGTTCTGCGCCGTGCAGAAGTGCAGTTCCGCACCGTGATCAGTCGGCCCCGGTGGGCGAGCCGGTCTCCCCGCGCCAGCTCGCCAGCCGGCCGGCGCGGCTGACCGCCCGCAGCCGGCGCTCGGCCTCGGCCCGCGAGCGCCGCGCCGACACCAGCAGTGCCTGGTCGCCGCGCATCAGCCGGGTGGTCTGCTCGGGCACGAAGGACCGCCCGTCCCGCACGATGAGGACGACGGCGGCGTCCTCGGGCAGCCGCAGCTCCGGCAGGTAGACACCGTGCAGCCGCGAGCCCGGCGGCACCGTGAGCTGCATCAGCTCGGCGTCGAGGGTCTCCAGCGGCGCCGCCTCGACCTCGACGTCCCGCGGCACCACCGGGGCCGAGATGTCCAGCTTCCGGGCCACCCAGGGCAGCGACCAGCCCTGCACCAGGGTGAAGACCACGACCAGCACGAAGACGGTGTCGAAGATCCGCTGCGCCCCGTCCACCCCCGCGGCGACCGGGAACGTCGCCAGGACGATCGGCACCGCGCCGCGCAGGCCCGCCCAGGAGAGGAACGCCTGCTGCCGCAGGGGCAATCGGAACCAGACGAGGCTGAGCAGCACGGAGACCGGCCGGGCCACCAGCAGCAGCGCCCCGCCGACGAGCAGCGCGGGGAGCAGCGCCTCACCCAGCCGGGTCGGCGAGGCGAGCATCCCGAGCAGCACGAACAGGCCGATCTGGGCCAGCGACGCCATGCCCTCGGCGAAGCCGACGCTCGCGCTGCGGTGCGGCAGGGTGGCGTTGCCGAGGACCAGCCCGCACAGGTAGACGGCCACGATGCCCGACGTCTGCAGCAACGTGGCCGTGGCGAAGGCCAGCACGCACAGCGCCAGGGTGGCCAGCGGGTAGAACCCGGACACCGGCAGCGCGACGCGACGCAGCAGCCAGGCTCCGCCGGCGCCCACCCCCACCCCGAACAGGGCGCCGCCGAGGAGCTGCACGACGACGTCCACCCCGACCAGCCACCACGGGTCGCCGGCACCCTCGGTGAGGTGGGCGGCGAGCACCACGACCAGGAGGATCACCGGCGCGTCGTTCAGACCGCTCTCGGCCTCCAGCGAGGCCGCGAGCCGGCGGGGCAGGGGCAGCCGGCGGAGCGTGGCGAACACGGCGGCGGCGTCCGTGGAGCTCACCACGGCCGCCAGCAGGAGCGCGAACCCCCAGGAGACGTCGAGCAGCCACACGGAGATCCCGGCGGTGACGGCCACGCTGACCGCCACCCCGACCGTGGCCAGCGTCAGCCCCGGCCCGATCGCCCGGCGCAGGTCCGCCCACCGGGTGGTCAGGCCGCCCTCGGCGAGGATCACGACCAGCGCGGCGACGCCGAGGGTCTGGGTGAGCTCGACGTCCTCGAACTGCACGCCCAGGCCGCTCTCGCCCAGGGCGAGGCCGAGGGCCAGGTAGAGCAGCAGGCTCGGGAGGCCCAGCCGGAGCGCCACGGCGGCGACCAGCACCACCAGCGCGCCGACCGCGAGCGCCACGGTGACCGTGGTGTTCACCGCCCGGCCCCCGTCACGGGGGCAGTCTCCCGTACCCGTGCCCGGGGCCGGTCCGGCAGCGTCGCACACCCCGGTCAACGCGCTCGACGGCTCGGGGACAATGGTGCCGTGAGCTCTCCCGGTCCCGTCCACTCCTCGCCCTCCGGGCCCTTCCGGGCGCTGCCCCCGCAGGTCGACCTGCCCGCCCTGGAGCACGAGGTTTTGCGCCGCTGGGAGGAGGCGGAGGTCTTCGCCCGGAGCCTCGCCGACACCGAGGGCCGGCCGCAGTGGAACTTCTACGAGGGGCCTCCGACGGCCAACGGGCGACCGGGCACGCACCACATCGAGGCGCGGGCGTTCAAGGACGTCTTCCCCCGCTTCAAGACCATGCAGGGCTGGCACGTGCCGCGCCGCGCCGGCTGGGACTGCCACGGGTTGCCGGTGGAGATCGCCGTCGAGCAGGAGCTGGGCTTCGCCGGGAAGCCCGACATCGAGCGGTACGGCATCGCCGAGTTCAACGCCCGGTGCCGGGAGTCGGTGCTGCGGCACGTCGACTCGTTCTCCGAGCTCACCCGCCGGATGGGCTACTGGGTCGACATGTCCACCGCCTACTGGACGATGGACCCGCAGTACGTCGAGAGCGTCTGGTGGTCGCTCAAGCAGGTCTTCGACAAGGGCCTGCTGGTCGAGGACCACCGGGTCGCCCCGTACTGCCCGCGCTGCGGTACCGGCCTGTCCGACCACGAGGTCGCCCAGGGCTACGAGTCGATCACCGACCCCTCGGTGTACGTGCGGCTGCCGGTCACCAGCGGGGAGTGGGCGGGCCGGGCCGACCTGCTGATCTGGACGACGACGCCGTGGACGCTGCCGTCCAACACGGCGGTCGCGGTCAACCCCGACGTCACCTACGTCGTCGTCCGCACCGAGCACGACGGCCGAGAGGCCACCGTCGTCGTCGCCGAGCCGCTGGTGGACGCCGTCCTCGGCCCCGACTCCCCGCGCGAGGTCCTGGCCCGCACCAGCGGCCGCGACTGGGAGCGGGTGCACTACCGGCGGCCGTTCGAGCTCGTCGACTTCCCCGAGGGGGATGCCCACTACGTCGTCCTCGCCGACTACGTCACCACCGACGACGGCACCGGCCTGGTCCACCAGTCCCCCGCGTTCGGCGCCGACGACCTCACCGTCTGCCGCGGCTACGGCCTGCCGGTGGTGAACCCGATCGACTCCACCGGCCACTTCCTGCCCGAGGTCGGCCTCGTCGGCGGGCGCTTCTTCAAGGTGGCCGACGAGTCGCTGGTCGAGGACCTGGCCGCGCGCGGCGTGCTGTGGCGCGAGCAGCGCTACGAGCACAGCTACCCGCACTGCTGGCGGTGCCACACGCCGCTCATGTACTACGCGCAGCCGTCCTGGTACATCCGCACCAGCACCGTCAAGGACCGGCTCCTGGCCGAGAACGAGAAGACCCGCTGGTATCCCGAGACGATCCAGTGGGGCCGCTACGGCGACTGGCTGCACAACAACGTCGACTGGGCGCTGTCGCGCGACCGGTACTGGGGCACGCCGCTGCCGATCTGGCGCAACGACGCCGATCCCTCCCGCGTGGTCGCCGTCGGCTCGCTCGCCGAGCTCTCGGAGCTGACCGGCCGCGACCTGTCCGCTTTGGACCCGCACCGGCCCTTCATCGACGAGGTCACCTTCACGCTGCCCGGCGAGGAGGGCACCTTCCGCCGGGTGCCGCAGGTCATCGACGCCTGGTACGACTCCGGGTCGATGCCGTTCGCCCAGTGGGGCGCGCCGTACCGCAACCAGGAGCAGTTCGAGGCCGCCTACCCGGCGCAGTTCATCTGCGAGGCCATCGACCAGACGCGCGGCTGGTTCTACTCGCTCATGGCCGTCGGCACCCTGGTGTTCGACCGGAGCTCCTACGAGAACGTGCTCTGCCTGGGGCACATCCTGGCCGAGGACGGCCGCAAGATGAGCAAGCACCTGGGCAACATCCTCGAGCCGATCCCGCTGATGGACCGGCACGGCGCCGACGCCGTCCGCTGGTTCATGCTGGCCGGCGGCTCGCCGTGGTCGGCCCGCCGGGTGGGCCACGAGACGCTGTCCGAGGTGGTCCGCAAGGTCCTGCTGACCTACTGGAACACGGCGAGCTTCTTCACCCTCTACGCCGAGACCAACGGCTGGGGCGGGCCGGGTGGGGACGGCGCTCCCCCGGCGGCCGAGCGGCCCCTGCTCGACCGTTGGGCGCTGGCCACGCTCGCGGAGGTCACGGAGGGCGTGACCGCGGCGCTCGAGGACTTCGACACCCAGGGCGCCGGCCGGCTGCTCGCGCAGTTCGTCGACGACCTCTCCAACTGGTACGTGCGCCGGTCCCGTCGCCGGTTCTGGGACGGCGACCCGGCAGCCCTCGGCACCCTGCACGAGGTCCTCGACGGCCTGACCCGGCTGATGGCGCCCTTCACCCCCTTCGTCACCGAGGAGGTGTGGACGCGGGCGGTGCGTCCCGGACGCGAGGACGCCGTCGACTCGGTGCACCTGGCCTCCTGGCCGCAGGTCGACGCCGGGGCCCGCGATCCGCAGCTGGTGGAGCAGGTGGCGCTGGTGCGCCGACTGGTGGAGCTGGGCCGCTCGGCCCGGACGTCGGCCAAGGTGCGCACCCGCCAGCCGCTGGCCCGCGCGCTGGTGGCCGCTCCGGGCTGGGCTCAGCTGCCCCGCGACCTGGTCGCCGAGGTCGCCGACGAGCTCAACGTGCTGGAGCTGACCGAGCTCTCGGCGGTGGAGGGCGAGCTCGTCGACGTGAGCGTCAAGGTCGACTTCCGCGCGGTCGGACGCCGGCTGGGCAAGCGGGTGCAGGCGGTGGCGACGGCCGTGGCCGCCGCCGACGCCCGCGCGCTGGTGGCCGACTACCGCGCCGGCACCGCGTCGGTGGACGTCGACGGCGAGGTCGTGCCCCTGGCCGAGGGCGACCTGGTGGTGACCGAGACCCCGCGGCAGGGCTGGACCGTGGCCAGCGGTGGCGGGCTGACCGTCGCGCTGGACCTCGCCCTCACCCCCGAGCTGGAGCGCGCCGGGCTGCTCCGGGAGGCCGTCCGGCTGGTGCAGGAGGCCCGCAAGGCCGCCGGGCTGGCCGTCGGCGACCGGATCGAGCTGCGCTGGACCGGTGAGGGCCCGATCGCCCAGGCGCTGACCGAGCAGGCCGGGTCGGTGGCCGCCGAGGTGCTCGCGACCGCGGTGCACGCCGGCACGTCCGGGGAGGGCCCCGGGGTGGAGGGTCCCGGCGGCTCGCGCTTCTGG
Source organism: Trujillonella humicola (assembly GCF_046233715.1). Lineage (NCBI taxonomy): Bacteria > Bacillati > Actinomycetota > Actinomycetes > Geodermatophilales > Geodermatophilaceae > Trujillonella > Trujillonella humicola. Next base: position 10,084 of record NZ_JBJNRJ010000065.1, read on the forward strand.
GTGGTCCGCGCCGGCTGAGCGATCCGCCGGGCCGCGGCCCCGGTCAGGAGGAGGCGGCCCGGCGGGCGCGGGCGACGTCGGCCAGGTGGCTGTCGGGCCGGCAGACCGCGCACGGCGTGAAGCCGTCGCTGCGCGCCTCGCTGACCGGCAGCGGGATGGTCGGGCGCCCGCGCAGCCACCGGCAGCCGGTGAGGTGGTAGCGGGGGTGCTCGTCGACGACCAGGACCTGGTCGCGCAGGTCGACCACGAGCAGGATGTCGGTGACCTCGACGTCCTCCTCCGCCGGGTCGTCGCCGTCGTCGGCGGCCCGGGCGGTCGGCTGGCGCACCGCAGCCACCGGCGGCTCGGCTCCACCGTCACCGGCGGCCTCCGGCCCACCGCCCGACCCGCTTCCGACGCCCGCTTCCCCGCCCGCCGGCGGCCGGTCGCCTGCTCCGGCGCCGTCGTCCTCCGGCGCGATGCCCTCCGGCGCGACGTCCTCCGGCGCGATGCCCTCCGGCGCGACGTCCTCCGGCGCGGTGACCTCTGCGGCGGTGTCCTCCGGCGCGGTGCCCTCCGGCGAGGTGCCCCCCGGGGCGGTGACCTCCGGGGCGGCGTGCCGGGAGCGCCGTCCCTCCGGCGCGCCGCTGCCCGCGGACGGCGCGGAGGCGCCGCGGCCGGGCTCGTCCGCCCGGCTCCCCGCGCCACCGGCGGCCCGCCGCTCGGCGGCCCGGTCGTCGGCAGCGCGACGCTCGGCGGCCGGGGCGACGCGGGGCGCCGGCCGCAGCCGCACCGCGATGAGCAGGACGGCGGCCGCCGCGCAGCACGCCACGCAGCCCCAGTACAAGCTCGTCGTCCCGGTGGCCAGTCCCCCGACGAACAGGCCCAGTCCCGCGAGGACGAGCAGTCCGGCCGTCAAGATCACCGCTCGACTCTAGCCGGGCATGCGCCGGCACCGCCCCTCGAGCACGCACCCGTCCCCGGACGCGACAGGGCCCCCGGACCGATGCGGTCCGGGGGCCCTGTGCGGCGTGATCAGGCCGAGGCGTGCTGGTTCTGCCGGCCGGCCGGCGCGGGCTCGGCGGAGCCGCGGCCGTCGAGGTCGCGCAGGTGGGACTCGAGGTAGGACCGCAGACGGGTGCGGTACTCCCGCTCGTAGGTGCGCAGCTCCTCGATCTTCCGCTCGAGGCTGCTGCGCTTCTGCTCCAGGCCGCTGACGACCTCGGCGTGCCGGCGCTCGGCGTCCTGCTCCAGGGCAGCGGCCTTGGCGCGCGCCTCGCGCTCCATGGTCTCCGCGCGGGTGCGGGCGTCACCGATCATGGTGTCGGCGCGCATCTTGGCCTCGCTGACCATCTGCTCGCTCTTGGCGCGGGCGTCGGTGACCATCCGGTCGCTGGTGGTCTTGGCACTGGCCACCATCTCGTCGGCCTGCGCCTTGGCCTCGTTGACGTACCGGTCGGCCGTCTCGGTGGCCAGCGCCAGCATGCGCGACGCGCGGGCGCTGTCGTCCTCGCGCGGGGCCGGCGGCGGGGGCGCCTGCACCGGCGCGGGGGCCGGAGCGGGAGCCGGGGTCGGCTCGACCACGGTCGCCGGACCGCGGCTGCTGGCGCGCAGCTCGTTGTTCTCCTCGATCAGCCGGGCGAGCTCCGCCTCGACCACGTCGAGGAAGGCGTCCACCTCGTCCTCGTCGTAGCCCCGCTTGCCGATCGGGGGCTTCTTGAAGACGACGTTGTGGACGTCGGCGGGAGTGAGTGGCACCTAGCTCACCTCGGGTCGGACGGCGGGAACAGGGACGTTCTCGGACGAGCGGCGGCAGCTGCCACCCGACGCGCGGCGACGCCGCGGACTGAGCAGATCGGGACTCACGCGGCCCAGGCCAGCTGGGTCGTGATGCTGCGCAGGATGTACACGGCGATCAGGAGAACCATAAACCCGAGGTCCAGCCGGATGGACCCCAGGTTCAGCGGCGGGATGACCCGGCGGACGGCCTTCAGCGGGGGATCGGTGGTCGCGTAGACCACCTCCAGGCCGGCCGCGACCAGCCCCGACGGCCGCCAGCTGCGCGCCAGCACCATCACCCAGTCGACCACGAACCGCGCGAAGAGCAGCACGAGGAAGACGAGCAGCACCGACGAGACGATCGTCCAGAAGAGAGCCACGGTCCTCGCTCGTCCAGGGGCACCGTCGTGCCGCGCCGACCACCGGCCACGGACAGCCGGCGGCGCCTAGGACTGGTTGAAGAAGCCGCCCTCGCGGATCTTCGCCTTGTCCTCGGCGGTCACGTCGACGTCCCTCGGGCTGAGCAGGAAGACCTTCGCCGTGACGCGCTCGATACTACCGCGCAGCCCGAACGACAGACCGGCGGCGAAGTCGACGAGGCGCTTGGCGTCGGCGTCGTCCATCTCGGTGAGGTTCATGATCACCGGCATGCCGTCGCGGAAGCTCTCGCCGATCTGGCGGGCTTCGTTGTAGGTGCGCGGGTGCAGGGTGGTGATGCGGTAGGGCTGCGGGACCGGCGCCGGCTCGGGGGCCGGCTCCGGCGCCCGGGCGACCACGGGCTCGCGGACCTGCGCGGCCGCGGCGCCGCCCGCGGCGGTGGCGCCTGCCGGCGTCCGCGCCGAGCCCCCCGCGCCGGCGGTGGGGGCCAGGCCGAGGTTGCGGGCCGACCCGGCACGACGCAGGGCCACCGGCTCGGGCGCCGGCTGCGGCTCGGGTGCTGCCAGGTCGTCGTCGTAGTACTCGTGGCGCGGGTCGCCGTGCCGGTCCAGCCCCTCGCGGTGGCCGTCGAGGTACCCGTCGTCGTAGCCGTCCTCGGGGAGGTAGCGGCCGTAGCGGCGGTCGTCGTAGCGGTCGTCGGTCTGACGGGCGTCGTACCGGCCGTAGGCGCGGGCGTCGTCGTCCTCGACGAGCCCGAGGTAGATGCCCATCTTCCGCATGGCTCCGGCCATCGGACCTCCCCCTCTACTCGGACCCGCGGGGTCCGTGTGACTGGTGTGACTCGCGTGGCTGGTGAGCCTCATCTGACGGGGAGGGTAGGGGCCGGGCGCCGAAGATCGCGGTTCCGACACGCACGAGCGTGCTACCCGCCGCGACCGCCGCCTCGAGGTCCCCGCTCATCCCCGCCGAGAGCCCGCCGGCCTCCGGGTGGTCGGCGCGCACCCGGGCGGCCAGCCGGGCCAGCCGCGCGAAGGCGGCCGCCGACTCCTCCCCGCGGGGGGCCACCGCCATCAGCCCGAGCAGCCGCAGTCCCTCGCTCTCGGCGACGGCGTCGGCGAGAGCGGGGACGTCGGCCGGCGCGGCCCCGCCCCGGGCGGCGAGCTCCCCCTCGGGCCCGCCGAGGTCGACCTGCAGGTAGACCTCGACCGGCCGCCCGGTCTCCACGCCGACGCGGCCGAGGACGCCGGCCAGGGAGGCCCGGTCCACCGAGTGCACCACGGCACCGAGCCGGGCCACGGCCGCGGCCTTGTTCCGCTGCAGCTGGCCGACGAAGTGCCAGCGCAGGTCGACCCCGGCCAGCTCGGCCGCCTTGGCCGCCAGCTCCTGGGCGCGGTTCTCGCCGAAGTCGCGGTGACCGAGCGCGGCCAGCGCCCGGACGTCGTCGGCGGGCCGGGTCTTGCTGACGGCGAGCAGCCCGACCGAGGCCGGGTCGCGCCCGGCGGCGCGGGCGGCGGCCGCTATCCGCTCGCGCACGGCGCGCAGGGAGTCGGCGAGCGCGCTCATGCCGCCATCCTCCCCCGCCGCCCGGTTCCCGCCGAAGTGGCCACTTCGGCGGCTTCCGCCGAAGTGGCCACTTCGGCGGGAGGCGGGGACGGGGATGCTCGTCAGCCCAGCCAGACCACGCCCGCCTGGCGGCCGGTGACGCCGTCGCGCCGGTGCGAGAACAGGTGCCGGTCCTCGACCGTGCAGCGGGGGTCGTGCACGACCTCCGGGATGCCGGCGCGGCGCAGGACCTCCTCGGCCCCCGCGCGCAGGTCCAGCCCCGGGGTGCCGCGCCGGGTGCGGGTGGCCGCGGCCGGTGCGACCCGGGCGACGTCGGCCTGCATGGCGGCGGGGACCTCGTAGCAGGCCCCGCAGACCGCGGGGCCCAGCAGTGCCGACACGTGCCGGGCCCGCGCCCCGACGCTCGCCATCGCCGACAGCGCGGCGGGGACGACGCCCTTCCGCAGGCCCTCCCGCCCGGCGTGGACCGCCGCCACGATGCCCCGGTCGGAGTCGGCGAGCAGGATCGGCACGCAGTCGGCGACCAGCACGCAGAGCACGAGGCCCGGAGTGGCGGTGACGACGGCGTCGGTGCCCGGCAGCGGCCCCTCGACGGGAGCGTCGACGACCGCGACACCCGTGCCGTGCACCTGGTCCATCCAGACCAGCCGGTCGGCACCGACGCCGAGCTCACGGGCCAGCCGGTCGCGGTTCGCGGCGACGTCGGCCGGGTCGTCGCCGACGTGCGTGCCGAGGTTGAAGGAGTCGTGGGGCGGCGCGGACCGGCCGCCCCGCCGGTCGGTGACGACCCTGCGGGGTCGCACCGCCGCGGGGGCGGCCGGGGTGTCGCTCATCGGCCCTCCTGCAGGGGCCCGCGGCGAGCTCGCGAGCCGTGGGGGGCAGGGGGGTCCTTCCTCACTGGCGGAGGAACTCCGGGATGTCCAGCTCCTCCTCGAAGTCCTCGCTCGACAGCGGCCGGCGGCCAGCCGGGTTCGCGGCGACGGGACCGGGGATCGGCGGCAGCGGCGGCACGGTGATCCCGCCGGCGGCCGGCGCCGCGGGCCGCGACGGCTGCGCGGCGGCGGGCACCGGACCGGCCTGGCCGACCAGCCGCTCCCCCGTGGCCGCGGGAGCGGCCGGGGCGACCGGACGGACCGGCTGCGGTGCCGGCGCCGGGGTGGCCCGCTGCGCCACCGGGGCGACCGGCGCGGCAGCCGCCACGCTGCCCAGGCCGGTGTCCTTGCGGGCGCTGGGACGGCCGCTGTCGAACCCCGCCGCGATGACGGTCACCCGCACCTCGTCGCCCAGGGCGTCGTCGATCACCGCACCGAAGATGATGTTGGCGTCGGCGTGTGCCGCGTCCGAGACCAGCGAGGCGGCCTCGTTGATCTCGAACAGGCCCAGGTCGGACCCGCCGGAGATCGACAGCAGCACCCCGTGGGCGCCCTCCATCGAGGCCTCCAGCAGCGGGCTGGCGATCGCCTGCTCGGCGGCGAGCAGCGCGCGGTTGTCCCCGCGGGCGCTGCCGATGCCCATCAGCGCCGACCCGGCCCCGGACATGACCGACTTCACGTCGGCGAAGTCCAGGTTGATCAGGCCGGGCGTGGTGATCAGGTCGGTGATGCCCTGCACACCGGACAGCAGGACCTGGTCGGCGGTCCGGAAGGCGTCCATCACGCTGACGTTGCGGTCACCCAGCTGCAGCAGCCGGTCGTTGGGGATCACGATGAGCGTGTCGCACTCGTTGCGCAGCTCCTCGATGCCCGACTCGGCCTGCACCGCGCGCCGCTTGCCCTCGAAGGAGAACGGCCGGGTCACCACGCCGATGGTCAGCGCGCCCAGCTTGCGGGCGATCGAGGCGACGACGGGCGCGCCGCCGGTGCCGGTGCCGCCTCCCTCGCCGGCCGTGACGAAGACCATGTCGGCGCCCTTGAGCACCTCCTCGATCTCCTCGCGGTGGTCCTCGGCGGCCTGCCGCCCGACGTCGGGCTGCGCGCCGGCGCCCAGCCCGCGGGTGAGCTCGCGGCCGACGTCGAGCTTGACGTCGGCATCGCTCATCAGCAGCGCCTGCGCGTCGGTGTTGATGGCGATGAACTCGACCCCCTTCAGGCCGACCTCGATCATCCGATTGACCGCGTTCACCCCGCCGCCGCCGATGCCGACGACCTTGATGACCGCGAGGTAGTTGTGCGGAGGTGTCATGTGGGGCTCCCGACCTCGACCCTCATCCTCAAGTAAAGCCTTATAGTTATGTCAACTGGGTCGACGCGGACGAAGCTAGGTGTGGCCAGAGGGGCGGACAAGCACCGCCACGAGCCCGGCGTGTCGCATCGGCAGGACCTCACGGGACACCGGCGACCCGGTGGTCACTTCGGCACCACTGATCGTGACGACCCGCGGCGATTCCGTCTCACGTCCCGGTCCAGCGCCCCCGACCCGCCGGGGCGAGGAAACTTCCCGGCGACATGCCGCTCGGGCGTGTCGCGGTCGCTCGGTGTGTCGGGCCCGCTCACTCCCGCGGCAGGCGCCCCATCAGGAAGAACTCCGGGTTCGGCGGGATCGCCGCCCAGTGCGCGAGCCGGTTGGACAGGGCGAAGAGGGCCACGATGGCGCCCACGTCCCAGACGTCGTCCTCGGTGAGCCCGTGCCCGCGCAGCCGCTCCTGGTCGGCGACCGTCACGGTCGCCGGGTCCACGGCCAGCCGGACCGCCACGTCCAGCACCGCGTGCAGGCGGGCGGACAGCGGCGCCTTGCGCCAGTCGACCGCGACCTGGTCGGCCAGGTACGGGTCGCGCGCCCGGATGCGGGCGATCGCCCCGTGGGCCACCACGCAGTAGAGGCAGTCGTTGGCCGCGCTGGTGGCCACCACGACCAGTTCCCGGTCCGCCCGCGACAGCGCCGGTGTCTCCTTGTCCATCAGCGCGTCGTGCAGCGCGAAGAACCCCTGTGCCTCCGCCGGGCGCCAGGCCATCGCCGCGAACACGTTCGGGAGGAATCCCGAGCGCTCCTCGACCCGGGCGTAGCGCTCGCGCAGTGCGGGGTCCAGGTCCTCGGGGGCCGGGACGGGGAATCGGCTGGCCGGCTGCGGGCCGGCGGTCTCGGTCACCGCCCCAGCCTGCTCCCCGCTGCGGGACCGCGCGCTACCGCAGCACCACGGCGGAGGGCGCGCTGACGTCGATGGTCGCCGCCGGCTCCAGCGCACCGGAGGCGATCTGGCCGAGCAGCGCGACGAGGACGTCGGCCTTGCCGGCCGAGTCCGAGGCGCTGCCCCACACCACGGTCGTGCCGTCGGTCAGCGTCAGGGTCACCTCGTTGCCCGACCCGGCGGCCACGGTGGCGACCTGCTCGCGGACGTCGCGCGGCAGCTCGACCAGTGCGGCGAGCCCGGCACGGGTGGCCGGGTCGCCGGGTCCGGGATCGGCGACCTCCAGCGGCACCACGCCGGCCGGCGGCTGCCCGGTCACCGTGTCGAACAGGACTCCCCCGGCGTCGACGAGCGACCGGGTGCCCGCCTGCGTGACGACGGCGACGGGCACCCGCTCCTCGACCGTGATCACCACGGTCTGCGGCCACCCGCGGGTCACCTGCACTGCCGCGACCTGCGGCAGCCGCGCGACGCGGGCAGCCGCGGCACCGGTGTCGACCCGCAGCAGGGGCGTGCCCTCCTCGACACCGGCGGCCGTCCGCACCTGCTCGGCGGTCAACGAGCCGGCGCCGTCCACGCGCACGGAGGACACGGCCAGCAGCGGGCTGCCCCACACCACCCACACGGCCACGGCGACCGCGACCAGCGCGAGCCCCACCCGCAGCGCCGCGCGGCGCCGCGGGTCGACCGGGCGCACCCGTCGCGGTCGGCGGCCGGCCCGCCGGGCGCCGGAGGGCGTGCCCCGCTGGCGGTCCCGGGTGGTGGCGGCGCGGCTCACCGCTGCGGGGTCTCCCCGGCGTCCCGGCCGGAGAGGACCGAGAGCACCTCGGGCCCGACCATCACGACGTTGCCGGCGCCCATGGTGATCACCAGGTCGCCGGGGCGGGCCCGGGCGGCGAGCGCCGGCGCCGTCGCCGACCAGGAGGGTTCGAAGTGCACGCGGTCGGCGGGCAGCGGCACGGCGTCGGCGACCATCGCCCCGGTCACCCCGGGGACCGGGTCCTCGCGGGCGCCGTAGACGTCCATCACCACGACCTCGTCGGCCAGGCCGAGCGCGTCGCCGAACCCGCCGGCGAACTCCCGGGTGCGGCTGTACAGGTGCGGCTGGAAGGCCACGACCACGCGGCCCTCCCCCGCCACGGCCCGGGCCGCGCGCAGCTGGGCGCGCACCTCGGTGGGATGGTGGGCGTAGTCGTCGTAGACCCGCACGCCGTCGGCCACGCCCTTGAGCTCGAACCGCCGGTGGACGCCCCCGAACCGGCCCAGCCCGGCGACGAGCCCGTCGGGAGGCAGCCCCAGCTCGAGGCCGGCCAGCAGCGCGGCGGCGCTGTTGCGGGCCATGTGCTCGCCCGGCACCCGGATGGTGACCCGGCCGAGCACCTCGCCGTCGAGGACCGCCGTCCACGCCGTGGTCTCGCTGCCGACCTCCACGTCGACCATCCGCAGGTCGGCGTCGGGATCGGTGCCGTACGTGCGGATCCGCGCGGGGGTGGGCACGCCGCGCAGCCGGGCCGACCCGGGGTCGTCGGCGCACAGCACGACGAATCCGGCGGGGTCGACGGTGCCGAGGAACCGGTCGAAGGCCTCCTCCACCGCGGCGAGGTCCCCGTAGTTGTCGAGGTGGTCGGCCTCGACGTTGGTGACGACGGCACCGTGCGGCGCGAGCAGCAGGAAGGAGCGGTCGCTCTCGTCGGCCTCGGCGAGGAAGACGTCGCCCTCGCCGGAGTGGGCGTTGCTGCCCGACTCGTTGAGGTCGCCGCCGATGGCGAAGGACGGGTCGGCGCCGCAGGCCTGCACCGCGACGGTGAGCATGGACGTGGTCGAGGTCTTGCCGTGCGTGCCGGCGACCGCCACGCTGCGCCGGCCGGCCATGACCGAGGCCAGGGCCACCGCGCGCGGCAGGACCCGCAGGCCGCGCTCGCGCGCGGCGGCGAGCTCCGGGTTGTCCTCCCGGATCGCGGTGGAGACGACGACGGTGTCGGCGTCGCCCAGGTGGTCCGGCGCGTGGCCGAGCTCCACCCGGGCACCCAGGGCGCGCAGCGCCAGCAGCGTCGGCGTGTCGCGCCGGTCGCTGCCGGAGACGCGCACACCGCGGGCCAGCATGATGCGGGCGATGCCGCTCATGCCGGCGCCGCCGATGCCCACGAAGTGCACGGCGCCCAGCTCGGCCAGGGCCGGGATCGGGTCCTTCCACGCACCCACCGCGGCGGCGCTCACGGCGAAGCCACCTCCAGGACGACGTCGGCCAGCCGCTCGTCGGCGTCGGGTACGCCGGCCGCCGCGGCGTGCGCCGCGTAGCCGGCCAGCGCGGCGGGATCGGTCAGCAGCGGCACGAGCCGCTCGCCGATCCACGCCGGGGACAGCTCCGCGTCCTCCACGAGCAGCCCTCCCCCGGCCTCCACGACGGGCAGCGCGTTGCGGCGCTGCTCCCCGTTCCCGATCGGCAGCGGCACGAACGCCGCCGGCAGCCCGACCGCCGACAGCTCGGCGACGGTGACCGCACCCGACCGGCAGAGTGCCAGGTCGGCGGCGGCGTAGGCGAGGTCCATGCGCTCCAGGTAGTCGACGACGACGTAGGGCGCCTGCCCGGTCGCGCGGGCGGGGACGGTCACGTCGGTGTTCTTCGGGCCGGGGGGGGGGGGGGGCGCCCCCCCCCCCCCCCCCCCCCCCCCCCCCCCCCCCGCGGCGGTGAGGACGTCGGCGGCGCCGGCGGCCGCCCGGTTGAGCGACGCCGCGCCCTGCGATCCGCCGAAGACCAGCAGCGTGGGGCGACCGGGATCCAGCCCGAACGCCGCCCGGGCCTCCTCGCGGCGCGCGGGCCGGTCCAGCGAGCTGATCGCCGTGCGCAGCGGCATGCCCACGTGCTCGGCGCGCGGCAACGGGGTGCCGGGCACGGTCACCGCGACGCGGGCCGCCAGCCGGGCCCCGATCCGGTTGGCCAGCCCGGGCAGGGCGTTCTGCTCGTGCACCACGACCGGCACCCGGCCCCGGGCCGCGAGGTACGCCGGCAGCGCCACGTACCCGCCGAAGCCGACGACGACGTCGGCGGAGAGCTCGTCCAGCAGCGCCCGGGTGTCGCGGACGGCGCGGCGCACCCCGCCCGGTACCCGCAGCAGGTCGGGGGTGGGCTTGCGCGGCAGCGGCACGGGTGGGATCAGCCGCAGGTCGAAGCCGCGGGCCGGCACCAGACGTGTCTCCATGCCACGTGCGGTGCCCAGGCAGGTGATCCGCACACCGCCGGGGACCGCACCGGCCCGGCGCAGTAGAGCGTCGGCGAGCGCCAGCATGGGCTCGATGTGCCCGCCGGTGCCCCCACCGGCGAGGACGACACCGACCGGGCCGGCCGGGCGGGTCACCGCGGCCGCCGCGGGACGTCGGGCGCGCCGGCGCGGGCGCGCGGCGGCGGCTGCCGCCGGGCCTCGCCGGCCCGGGACCGGTCGCTGCCCCGGCGGTCCCGGGGGGCCGGAGCCCGCTCGCGGGGCGCGGCACCGGCGGAGGCGGGGGGCACCCGGACGACGGTGCGGGCGCCGGGACCTGCCGGGCGGCGGGCGGGGCGCGCCGGCTCCTCGGGTCGCCGCCGGGGACGGAGCCGGACCGGATCGACGGCCCGGGCCGGCACGGGCAGCAGCGCGCGGGCCAGCCGGCCGCTCTCCCGGCGGCGGAGGTGCTCGATCGCCTCGGGCTCGGACCGGGCGAAGCGCAGCAGGAGGCCGGCGATGAACAGCGTCAGCACCAGCGAGGTGCCGCCGGCCGAGATCAGCGGCAGCGTCACCCCGGTGACCGGACCCAGACCCACCACGTACCCCATGTTCATCGCCGCCTGACCGACCAGCCACACGGTGATGGCCACGCTGGCCATCTGCACGAACCGGTCGGCCGAGCGACGGGCGATGCGGAAGCCAGCCGCCGCGAGCACGCCGTAGAGGGCGACGACCACCAGGCAGCCGAGCAGCCCCAGCTCCTCGCCGATGATCGCGAAGATGTAGTCCGACTCGGCCTCCGGGAGCAGGTTCCACTTCATGGCGCTGTTGCCCAGGCCCACGCCCCAGAAGCCGCCCGAGGACAGGGCGTAGAAGCCGCGGATGGCCTGGAACCCGGAGTCGGTGGGGTCGGCGAAGGGATCGAGGAACGACGTCCAGCGCTGCATCCGGTACGGCGCGGCGGTCACGAGCACCACGACCGCGACCGCCCCGGTGCCGAGGAAGACCAGCCAGATCCGCCAGGGGGCACCCGCGGCCAGCAGCAGGCCGCACAGCACCAGGCTCAGGGTGACCATGGCGCCGAAGTCCGGCTGCGCCATGAGCAGCGCGCACATCACGAGGAAGACCGGGACGAGCGGGACGAGCAGGCTGCGCACGGTCAGGTAGCCGGCCCGCAGCGCGAGCACGTGGGCACCCCACAGGGCCAGCGCGAGCTTGCCGACCTCGGAGGGCTGGAAGGTGCCGAAGCCCAGGTCGAACCAGGCGCGCGACCCGTTGAGCTCCATGCCGATGCCCGGCACCGCGACCAGCAGCAGCAGGCCCAGCGAGACCAGCAGCGCGACGGGCGCCCAGCGGCGCACCAGGGCGATGGGCAGCCGGACGGCGACCAGCGCGGCGGCGAACCCGATCGTGGCGTACACCAGCTGGTCGACGCCCGGCCGCCAGGCGGGCTGGTCGGCCAGCGCGGCCTTGATCGACGCGGCCGAGAAGACCATCACCAGGCCGATGGCCAGCAGCATGCCGGCCGCGCCGACCACCAGGTGGCTGCTGGTCATCGGGCCGTCGAGCCAGGGTGGGAGGGCGGGCAGCCGTCGGGGACGGCGGTGCGACGGGGCCTCGGGCACCGGAGCCGCCGTCCCGCGGGCGCGGCCGGCCCCGGCCCGACCTGCGGTGGGGTCCATCCCGCCATCGTCGCCGCTCCCCGGCGTGCGGCCCGGCAGCCGGCAGGCGTGTCGCCCCGGGGAAGGAGGACCTCCCTGCCCCCCACCACTCCCAGGCCCGCGGCGGGGCCCTGCAGGCAGGTCGTTCACAGGCCGGTGAACGACAGCCAGTCGGCGTAGAACAGGCCCAGCCCGAAGGCGACCGCCATCCCGGTGACCAGCCAGAACCGGACGATCACGGTGTTCTCCGTCCAGCCCGCCAGCTCGAAGTGGTGGTGCAGCGGGGCCATCCGGAACACCCGGCGCCGGGTGGCGCGGAAGAAGGCGACCTGGATCACGACCGACAGGGTGACCGCGACGAACAGCCCGCCGAGGACCACCAGCAGCAGCTCGGTGCGGGTGACGATCGCCAGACCCGACATCAGGCCGCCCAGGGCCAGCGAGCCCGTGTCGCCCATGAAGATCTTGGCCGGGCTCGTGTTCCACCACAGGAAGCCCAGGCAGGCGCCCATGGCCGCGACGGCGACGAGGGTGACGTCGAGCGGGTCGCGGACCACGTAGCAGCCGTCGATCTCCAGCGCCGTCGAGCAGTCGTGGGTGAACTGCCAGAAGGAGATGACGACGTAGGAGCCGAAGACCATCGCCGAGGCACCCGCGGCCAGGCCGTCGAGGCCGTCGGTGAGGTTCACCGCGTTGGAGAAGCCGGCGATGAACAGGTAGGCGAGGACGACGAAGAGGACCGGACCGAGCGCCAGCGGCGCGATGTCGCGGACGTAGGAGACGGTGGTCGACGCCGGGGTCACGCCGTCGGAGGGGAAGTTGATCGCCAGGATCGCGAAGGTCAGCCCGACCACGAGCTGGCCGACCAGCTTCGCCGTCTTGTTCAGGCCCAGGCTGCGCCGGTAGCGGATCTTGAGGTAGTCGTCGAGGAACCCGACGGTGCCCAGCCCCACCATGAGGAACAGCAGCAGGAGGCCGGTGGCGGTGACCCCGCGCCCGGGCTGGCCGAGCAGGAACAGGTGGGCGATCAGGTAGCCGCCGACGGTCGCCGCGACGATGACGGTCCCGCCCATCGTGGGCGTGCCCTTCTTCGACAGGTGCGACTCGGGGCCGTCGTCGCGGATCTCCTGGCCGAAGCCCATCCGGCGGAACCGGTGGATCGCCAGCGGCGTGGCCAGGATCGAGATGATGAGCCCGAAGGCCCCGGCGATGAGGACGGACTTCACGCGGCGGTCCCGCCGGGGAGCAGGTCGGCGGCGAGCAGCTCGAGCCCGTGCGCCCGGCTGGCCTTGACCAGCACGACGTCGCCGGGCCCGAGCACCTCCGTCAGCAGCTGGCGGGCAGCGGCCCGGTCCGGCACGTGCACCGACCCCTCTCCGTCCCGGGCGCCCGCCGCGCGGGCTCCGGTCGCTATCCCTACCGCATCGGGCCCCACGGCGACGACGAGGTCGACCCCGGCGGCCACCGCGTCGCGGCCGAGCCGCTCGTGCTCCCCGGCGGCCGAGGGGCCCAGCTCCGCCATCCCGCCGAGGACGGCGATCCGGCGGTCGCCGGCCATCCCGGCCAGCGCCGCCAGCGCCGCCCGCATCGACTCGGGGTTGGCGTTGTAGGCGTCGTTGACCACGGTGACGCCGTCCGCCCGGCGGGTGACCTCCATTCGCCAGCGGCTGCGCACCTGCGCCGCCGACAGCGCGGCGGCCACGGCGGCCGGGGTCATGCCCGCGGCCAGGGCGGCGCCTGCCGCCGACAGCGCGTTGGCCACCTGGTGCTCGCCGACGACCTGCAGCGCGACCGGGTGCTCCTCCCCCGCCGCGGCCAGGGTGAACGAGGCGCGCCCGGCCCCGTCGAGGACGACGCCGGTGGCGCGCACGTCGGCCGTGCCTCCTCCCGGGCCACCCTCGCGGCCGGTGGCGAGCACGCGGGCGCGGGTGCGCGCGGCCATGCCGATCACCCGCGGGTCGTCGGCGTTGAGGACGGCGGTGCCGTCCTCCGGCAGCGCCTCCACCAGCTCGCCCTTGGCCTGCGCGATCCCCTCGGGCGAGCCGAACTCCCCGAGGTGGGCCGAGCCGACGTTGAGGACGACGCCGATCCGCGGCCGGGCGACCGCGCACAGGCGGGCGATGTGCCCGACCCCGCGGGCGCCCATCTCCAGGACGAGGAACCGGGTCGACGGCTCCGCGGACAGGACGGTCAGCGGCAGCCCGATGTCGTTGTTGAACGAGCCGGGCGGGCTGACCGTGGCGCCGGCGGTGGCCAGCACCTGGCCGAGCAGGTCCTTGGTCGAGGTCTTGCCCGAGGACCCGGTGATGCCCAGCGTGACCAGTCCGCCCCCCGCCAGACGGGCGTGCACCGCGGCGGCCAGCCGGCCCAGCGCCGCCACCGGCTCGTCGACGACGACGCAGGGCAGCGCGCCGTCGTCCCGCGTGGTGAGCGCGGCGACGGCGCCGGCCGCGGCGGCGGCGGCGAGGAAGTCGTGCCCGTCGACCCGCTCGCCGGGCAGGGCGACGAACAGGTCGCCCGGCGTCACCGACCGCGAGTCGATCGTGACCGCCCCGGTCACCGCGGCGTCGGCGGCGCCGGCGGGGAGCCGGCCGCCGACGGCCTGCGCGATCTCGGCCAGGGTCAGAGAGATCACGGGGCGCCGACCCGGGCCAGCGCGGCGCGGACGGCCTCGCGGAGGACCTCGCGGTCGTCGAACGGCGTCACCACTCCGGCGATCTCCTGCCCGGTCTCGTGTCCCTTGCCGGCGACCAGCACCGCGTCGCCGGGACGGGCGCGGCGCACGGCCTCGGCGATCGCCGCGCGCCGGTCCCCGATCTCCAGCACCGCGGCCCGGCGGTCGGCGGGCACCCCGCCGAGCATGGCCGCCCGGATCGCGGCCGGCTCCTCGGAGCGCGGGTTGTCGTCGGTGACCACGAGCAGGTCGCTGCCCGCGGCGGCCGCGGCGCCCATGGCCGCCCGCTTGCCCGGGTCCCGGTCGCCGCCGCAGCCGAGCACCGTGAGCACCCGCCCGGGGGTGGCGTCGCGCAGCGCGGCGAGCGCGGTGACGACGGCGTCGGGGGTGTGCGCGTAGTCGACGACGGCCACGAAGGGCTGGCCGGCGTCCACCGGCTCCATCCGGCCGGGCACCACGGTGCCGGCGATGCCGCGCAGCGCGGTCTCCACCGGCACGCCGACCGCGTCCAGCAGCGCGACGGCCATCACCGCGTTCGCCACGTTGAACCGGCCGGGCAGCCGCACGCGGGCCGGCCAGGACCGCCCGCCGGGTCCGTGCAGGGTGAACACGGACCCACCGTCGGGAGCGACGGCCACGTCCGCCGCCGTCCAGTCGGCCGGGCGCTCGCCGGACCCGGCCACGGTGACCGCCCGGCGGCCCTCGAGCATGCCGGTGAGCCGGCGGCCGTGCGCGTCGTCGACGTCGACCACCTCGACGGCGGCGCGGCCGTCGAACAGCAGCGCCTTGGCCCGGAAGTACTCCTCGAGGTCGCGGTGGAAGTCGAGGTGGTCCTGGCTGAGGTTGGTGAAGCCGGCCGCGGCGAAGGGCACGCCCTCCACCCGGCCCAGGACCAGCGCGTGGCTGGAGACCTCCATGACGACGGCCTCGACGCCGGACCCGGCCATGCCGGCCAGCAGCGCGTGCAGCACGGGCGCCTCCGGCGTGGTCCGCGCGCTGGGCAGCGCGACCGGCTCGGCGCCGGGCAGCCGGGTGCGCGTCTGGACGGTGCCGATCAGCCCGGTGCCGCGGCCGTCGGCGACCAGCCCGGCCTCGACCAGGTAGGCCGTCGTCGTCTTGCCGTTGGTGCCGGTGATGCCGAGGACCTGCAGCCGGCGGGCGGGCTCGCCGTAGACGCGGGCGGCCACGGCGCCCAGGACGGCGCGCGGGTCGTCGGCCACGCACACCGGCAGGCCGGTGGCGCACGCGTCGGCGCGACCCGCGGGGTCGGTGAGCAGCGCGCGGGCGCCGCGCTCGGCGGCCGCGGCGGCGAAGCGGACGCCGTGCGTCCTCGCGCCGGGCAGGGCCGCGTAGAGGTCACCGGGGCGGACGTCGGACGAGGCGAGGGTGACGCCGGTGACCGCCGTCGCGGGGTCGCCCTGGACGGGCGGGCCGACCAGGTCGGCGAGCTCGGTCAGGGGCAGCGGCGTCGTGCCCGCGGGCCGGGGCGCCGCCCCGGGCACGGTCGGGGTCACGGGGCTCCAATCTACCGTCGGTCGCGCGCGGCCCCGTCCGCGACGCACGGGGGCCTCCCGCCCGTCCCGGCGGGGCGGCGGGGGGGGGGCCGGCCGGTGGCCGGGGGGTCGTCGGGTCCGTGGGTTGTGCTGGGCGG
>NZ_JBJNRJ010000066.1:0-26076 GCF_046233715.1 Trujillonella humicola
AGCGACCCACCCCTGCTTCCCCTCACCGGCACCCGCGTCCTCACCGGCCCACCCCTCCCCGGAGCCGAGCCCCCCGACGAGGACCCGCCACCCTTCTGACGGTCCCGGGAGCAGCCCCGGGCCGGACCCTGCACGCACCGTCGTACGGCGACGACCCCTGCCCGGAAACAGGGGTCGTCGCCGCGCTGCGTCTGGCGGGGAGCCGGGTCAGGCGGGGCCCTGTTCCCGACTCGGCGTGCTCCCCGCCGGCACCGGCTCGCCGGCGGCCGGGCCGCCGTAGGGCGGCGGAGGCGTCCGCTCGGCCGGGGTCCCGCCCGGCGGAGGAACGGGCCGGGCCCGGTGCGCGGCGAGCGTCACGAGCAGCCCACCGGCCAGCACCAGCACGGCACCGATGCCCAGCAGCGTCCAGGAGAACCAGGTGAGCCCGGGGAGGGTCGCGCCGGCACGGACCTCCGCGGCGATGCCCGCGGCCCCGTCGGCGCGCATCACCACGACCGTCCAGTCGCCCTCGGTCGGCCGCCAGTCCAGCACCTGGGTGCCCGGACCGGTGGCCGAGGCGACCCACACGTCGGCCTCGGCCGGCGAGGAGGCGGGCGCCCCGCCGGTGACGTCGCGCAGGCCGCGCAGCACCTCGCGGTCGCCGTCCTCCCGGATGGCGAGGTGGTCCACCTCGCTGCGGCCGACGCCGCCCAGGTAGCCGGCCACGTCGGCGGTGCGGCCCACACCCACGAACAGCTCGCCGTCCGGATCGGCGGGCGTGACCTCGATCCGGGCCGTGCCCAGCAGCTCGTCGACGAACCAGTCCAGACCGTCGCCCTCGAGCCGGATCCCGTCGGTGGTTACCGCGTACCGGTCGCTGCTCAGCTCGGCGTCCGGCGACACCAGCCAGCCGTCCTCCCGCTGCGTCTGGTCGGCCCACAGCAGCGTGCCGCCCGCGCCGAGGAACCCGGTCGCCGTGAGTAGAAGGAAGGCACCGACGACCAGCGAGACGACCCGGCCGGCCGGCCAGCTGGTGGTCGCCCCCTGTGCCTGGACCGGACCCTGGGCCACGCCCTGGACCGGACCCTGGGAAGCGCCCGGCACCATGCCCTCCGGCGCGTACGGGGTCACCGCTCCGGTGCCCGCGGGGCCGGCCGGAGGCGGGCCGGCGGGCACCGACCCGGGGTCGGCGCCACCCATGTCCAGCCGGAACGGCGGGTACGCGTCGGTCATCAGCGCGGCGTACGCGGCGACCCGCAGCGCCCAGCGGTCCATGCCCAGGACGAAGTCGTAGAGCGGCCGGGGGTAGCGGCCGGAGAACAGCAGCACGACGCCGGCGATGAGCACCAGCAGGCCGACCAGGCCGCCGACGCCCCAGCTCTCGCCCCACGCGCCGTCCCCCCGGCCGCCGAGCCACAGCCCGCCGCCGATGAAGACCGCCAGCACGAGGTAGTGCGGCAGCGCCAGCAGCCACCACTTGACCAGGACCAGCCCGCGGGACAGCCGCTGCGGGTAGGGGACGTCGAGGTGGGCCGGGTAGTCCGGCACCTCGGCCAGCGTGAACGGCGGGTACCGGTCGGTGCCCAGCGCGGCGTAGCCGTAGTAGTGCACGCGCCACGTCCAGCGCAGCACCCCGACGTTGTAGTCGAACAGCGCCCTCGGGTACCGGCCGGTGACGAGGATCGCGAAGAAGGCGATCACCCCGACCACGACGAACCCCAGCCACATGAACGCCAGCACCACGTAGTGCGGGATCAGCAGCAGCCACTTGACCAGCCACAGGCCCCGCGACAGCGGGGTGTCCAGCGCCGCGTCGACCCGCACGGGATACGGCGTCCGGTGCTCGGTCACGTCGTCCTCCTCTCCGCGCCGCCGGGTGCGGCGCTCGTCGCCGCGGACGGCGGCGGTCCGCGTCGACCGTCGCGGTCGGGACGCGCCCGCCGGTACGTCCGATCGGTGCACCGACCGCGGGACGTTCGTCATCGGCGCCGGTGACGGCGGCCCCCGCGTCGGCGCCGCGCGCGGAGCCGACGCTGGGCGGAGGACCACGACGAGGAGTTCCCATGCCGCCCACCACCGTGCCGACCACCGCCGGCCGCCGGTCCCGGACCGACGCGCTCGAGGAGGCCGCCGACCTCGCGCGCCTCGCGCCGTCGGTCCACAACACCCAGCCCGGGCGGCTCGCGCTGCGGGACGACCGCCTCGAGCTGCACGCCGACCGCACGCGGCAGCTCGTCACGCTCGACCCCGCGGGCCGCGCGCTGGCCCAGAGCGTCGGCGCCGCCCTGTTCAACGCCCGGGTGGCGCTCGCCGCGGCGGGCTGGGCGGCGGCCGTCGTGCGGCTGCCCGACCCGGCCGACCCCGACCTCCTGGCGGTGGTCCGCCCCGTGGAGGGCGCTCCGGACCCGGCACTGGCCGCGCTGGCCGGCGCCGTCCGGGAGCGGCACACCAACCGCCGGGCCTTCTCCGGCGAGGAGGTGCCCGACGAGCTGGTGCGCGTCCTGTCCCGGGCGGTCGCCGCGGAGGGCGCGGAGCTCGTGCCCGTCCGCAGCGAGCCCCACCGCCAGCTGGTGGCACGGCTGACCCAGCAGGCCGACGCGGTGCAGAACGCCGACCCGGCCTACCGGGCGGAGCTGCGGCGCTGGACGACGCGCACGCCGGGCGAGGGCGACGGCGTCCCCGCCGCCGTCGTCCCGCACGTCGACGGCCGCCAGCACGACGACCTGCCCCTGCGCGACTTCGACAGCGCCGGCAGCGGCGCGCTGCCCGCCGAGACCCGCTCGACCGGCCGGCAGACGATCGTCCTGCTGGCCTCGCACCGCGACGACCAGCACGCGTGGGTGCGCGCCGGCGAGGCGCTCGAGCGGTTGCTGCTCGAACTCACGCGGGCCGGCTGGGTGGCCGGTCCGCTGACCCAGGCCGTCGAGGTGCCGCTGACCCGCACCCAGCTGCGGTTGGCGCTGACCTGGGACGCGCATCCGCAGAACCTGCTGCGGATCGGCCGCGCGGCCCCCACGGCGGCGACTCCCCGGCGTCCCCGCGGGAACGTGGTGGAGGGCAGCACGCGGCCGCCGGAGCCGGCCGAGCCGGCGCGGCCGGGACCGGTGGGGTGGCCGCCGCCGCGCGAGCACCGGCAGCGGACCGGACGCCGTCCGGTCCCCGACGGCCGCGGTGGGACGACGTGGGTGTGACGGCCCCGCGCCCCCGAGGTCGCCTCGCCGCCCCGGCCCGCTGACGACGGAGGCGTCCCGTGACCCCGCAGCCGCACGTCCCGCTCCCCCGCCGGCGCCGCTTCCTCCCGCGGGGCGGACCGCTCGAGCGCCGCTGCGACCGGGTGGAGGCGCTGTCCCGGGCCGCCGCCGTCGTCCTCGTGCTCCTGTCCCTCCCGGTGGCGCTGGCCGTCGGCACGGTCACCGCCGCGGACCTGCGCGACCGCGCCGCCGAGCAGACCGCCACCCGGGTGCAGGTGCCCGCGGTGCTCACCGAGGACGCCGAGGAGGACGCCGGGTCGGCGGCCTCGCGGGTGCCGACCGACGCCACCTGGCAGGGCCCGGACGGCGCCGAGCGCCGGGGCGCGGTGCCGGCCACCGTCGGCGCACGGGCCGGGGAGAGCGTGCGCATCTGGGTCGGACCGGACGGCGAGGTCACCCGGCGGCCCCTGAGCCCGGGGATGGCGACCACCGAGGGCGTCCTCGCCGGCGTCCTCGTCGCCCTGCTCTCGGCGACGGTCGTCGTCTCCCTGCACGTGGCGGTGTGCTGGGAGCTGGACCGCCGGCGGGACCGGCGGTGGACTGCGGAGTGGGCCCGGGTCGAGCCGCTCTGGGCCGGCCGGGCCGCCTCCGGGGACGCCTGACCGGGGCGTCCTCGGGTCAGGACCGGCGCAGCAGCCGGCGCCACCACGGCGCACGGGCCGGGCGGACGGCGGGCGGCGGGGCCGGCGGCGTCGGCGCAGGCGGCGGGGCCGGCACGGGCGGTGGGGCCGGCACGGCTGCGTGCCGGCCGGTCTCCTCGGTGCGGGTGTGCGCGAGGTAGTGCTGCACGGCGAGCGGATCCGGGTGGTGCCCGCGAGCGGCGACGTCGTGCCGCGCCTCCCACTCGGCGGCCAGCTTCTCCGCGCGACTCATCTCGACCGGCGGGTGCGCCTGCTCCCGGTCAGGGGGGACGGTCACGGCTCGGCCTCCTCGGTCGGGGCGGGTCGACGCGGTCACCGACACGGTCGCCCCGCGCCCCGGGCCGGTGCGAGTGCGCAACGGTCCGCCGCCGCGGGACCAACGGCCCGCGCGGTGCCGTCCGCGCCCGTGTCGACTGGGGACATGACCGCGGAGCGCACCGCGGCGCTCGCGGGCGCCCGGCGGCGGGTCCCCCCGGCCCGCCGGAGGAGCGTCGTGCGCCGCGTGCTGACCGGGCGGATCGGCAGCTCGGTGCTCACCCTGGCCGTGCTGCTGGCCGTGTTCGCCGGCCTGCTGCCGCGCATGACCGACTACGCCGGGGCGTGGGCGCTCGTCCGCGGGCTGACGGCGGGTGAGACCGCGGTGCTCGCGGCCGCGGCGCTGGCCAACCTGATCAGCTACGGACCGGTGTGGACGGCGGCACTGCCGGGGCTGACCCTCGGCCGGGCGGTCCTGAGCGACCTGGCGGCCACGGCCGTGTCGAACACGGTGCCGGCCGGCTTCGCCGTGGGCGTCGGCACGAACGCGGTCATGTTCACCTCCTACGGCTTCTCCCCGGCGCCGATCACGCGGGCGGTCGCGCTGACCGGCATCTGGAACAACCTCGTCAAGTTCGCCGTACCCGGGGCAGCGCTCGGCGGCGTGGCGCTGGTCGCGGACGTCCCGCCCGGGCTGGCCGTGGCCGCCACGCTGGGCGGCGTGCTGCTGCTGGCCGTCGCCGGCGCGCTGGTCGCGGTCGTCTCCCACGCGGGGGCCGGAGCGGCGGCGGCGCGCGCGGCCCAGCGGATCGTCGGTGTGCTCGCGCGCGCGGCCGGCCGTCGCGGCCCCGGTGGCTGGCCGGAGCGGGCCGAGCGCTTCCGCGCCGACTCCCTGGACCTGCTGCGCGCCCGGTGGGTGCGCCTCACCGCGGCCACGCTGGTCAGCCACGCGGCGCTGTTCGTCCTGCTCCTGGTCTGCCTGCGCACGGTCGACGGCGAGGGGGCCGGCGTGCACTGGCTCGCGGTGCTGGCGGTCTTCGCGGTGACCCGCCTGGTCACCGCCGTCCCGATCACCCCGGGCGCGCTCGGCGTGGCCGAGCTGAGCTACGTGGCCGGGCTGACGGCGGTCGGGGTGGGCGCCACGGGCGCGGCCGCCGCCGTCCTGGTCTTCCGGCTGCTGACCTGGTTCCTGCCGATCCCCTGCGGCGTGGCCGCGTGGCTGGCCTGGCGGCACGGCGTCGGCCGCACCGACCGGTGAGCCGCTACCGCCGCCGCCCGGTCCGGGACGGCGGCACGGCCGTGTGCGCGGCGGCGGTCCTCGTGGCGTGCTCGCTCGCCGTCGCCTCCGGCGAGGTCGGCGCGGCGGAGGCGGCGGTCTTCCGCGGCGTCAACGGGCTGCCCGAGGAGCTGCGGTGGGCGCTGTGGGGGTTCCAGCTGCTGGGCGTGCTGGGCATGCCGCTGCTGGTCGCCGTCCCCGCGCTGGCCCTGCACCGGTGGCGGCTCGCGCTGGTCCTGTGCGCGCTGGTGCCGCTCAAGCTGCTGGTGCACGGCGAGCTGGTGAAGGCGCTGGTGCAGCGGTCCCGGCCGGGCAGCACCATCGACGGCGCGGTGCTGCGCGACGTCCCCTCCGCCGGGATCGCCTACCCCTCCGGGCACGCGGTGATCGCCTTCGGCGTGGTCGTGCTCCTGTGGCCGTACCTGCGCCCGCGGTGGCGGGCCGTCGTCCTCGCACTGGCCCTGCTGAACTCGCTGGCCCGCGTCTACCTGGGCGCGCACGCGCCGCTGGACGTGGTCGGTGGCGCGGCGCTGGGGGTCGTCCTCGGGGCGGTGCTCTGCCTGCTCGTCGGCGTCCCCGCCGGTCAGGCGTGCAGCACCGCGGCGCCGCCGAACCGGCCGGCCAGCCGCAGGAAGTCCTCGCCGTCGCGGCGGGTGTTCGCCGTGACGCTGCGCAGCCGCCGCTCCTGGAACAGCTCGGCGGCGTAGTCCAGCCCGGGGACCGCCGACAGCCAGATGCCGGCGACGGCCAGCGTTCCCCCGCGGTCGAGGGCCCGCAGCGCCACGGGCACCAGCTCACCGGCGGGCGCGAACAGGATCGCCCCGTCCAGCGGCTCCGGCGGGGCGTCGGTGGGGCCGCCCACGGAGTCGACCCCGAGCGCCCGGGCCAGTTCCCGGTTGTGCTCCCCGCGGGTGAGCACGTGCACCCGCAGTCCCTGGGCGAGCGCGACCTGCGCCGTGAGGTGGGCGCTGCCGCCGAACCCGTAGATCCCCAGCCGGCCGGCGGGCGGCACCTGCGCGCAGCGCAGCGCGCGGTAGCCGATGATCCCGGCGCACAGCAGCGGCGCGGCCTGCTCGTCGGGCAGCCCGTCCGGCAGCCGGTAGGCGAACCGCTCGTCCACCAGGCAGGCGTCGGCGTACCCGCCGTCGAGGTCCCAGCCGGTGAACAGCGGAGCGGTGCACAGGTTCTCCTCGCCGCGGCGGCAGAAGCGGCAGGTGCCGTCGGCGCGGGCCAGCCAGGGGATGCCGATCCGCTCCCCCACCCGGAACCGGCCCGCCCCGCGGCCGAGCGCCGCCACGCGGCCGACCACCTCGTGACCCGGGACCACCTGGGGGGCGCGCGGGGGCAGGTCGCCCTCGGCCAGGTGCAGGTCGGTGCGGCAGACCCCGCAGCAGACGACGTCGACGCGGACCTGGCCGGGACCGGGACGGGGGAGCTGCCGCTCCACGCGCAGCAGCGGCCCGCCGTCGACCGGCCCCGGGCGGCCGACGACCCAGGCACGCACGGGCGGGTCCGCTCAGCCGGCGGCCGGGACGGGGGCCGCCTCGGCGGCCGCGACGGCGGCGTCCGGGAACGGCGCCCCGGCCGGCTCGGGGTGCACGACCATGACGGGGCAGGGGGCGTGCAGGGCGCAGTGCAGGGCGATCGAACCGAGCAGCATGGCGGCCAGCCGGCTGGTGCTGTGGCTGCCGACGACCAGCAGGGCGGCCCCGTCGGCGGCCCGCAGGAGGCGGTCCGCGGCAGCGCCGGCCTCCACCCGGAGCCGCACGTCCGCGTCCGCGCCGAGCACCTCGCCGACGATCCGGCCGGCGAGGTCCCGGACCGCCTCCACGGACTCGGCCAGGGGTGGCGCGGCGACCGCGTACATGTCGGTCCAGTAGGGATCGGGCTGGTGGACGGCGAGGACCTCGAGCTCGGCGCCGCGCTCCCGGGCCTCCTCGGCCGCGCGGGCCAGCGCCGCGCGCGACATCGCGGAGTCCTCGATGCCGACGACGACCCGCGGCGGCGGTTGCACCGCGCCGGGGTGCACCACCACGACCGGGCACGGCGCGTGCACGGCGCAGTGCAGCGCCACGGACCCGAGCAGCGTGCTCCGGACGCCGCCCCGGCCGCGGCTGCCCACGACGAGCACGCGGGCTCCGGCCGCCCGGGCCAGGAGGTGCTCGGCCGGCGGGCCCGGGAGCGCCACGACCTCGGCGGCGACGTCCGCGACACCGGGGACGTCGCTCAGCGCCGGGTCCTGGCGCGCCTCGGCCAGGACGCCCCGGACCCGGGTCTCGGTGTCCTCGCGGACCTCCTCGCGGATCTCGTCGCGGCGGCGGGTGTCGAGCAGGTGGGCATCGGTCCAGGAGAAGTCCACCGGGTGGGCGCTGACCAGTTCCAGAACCGCTCCCGAGCGTGCGGCCGCCGCGAGCGCCCAGACCAGTGCGGCGCGCGCACCGGGTGACCCGTCGACCCCCACGACCACCCGGCCGGCCGTCCGGCCGCCGCCGGGCGCGGCACCCTCCTGCCCCTGCTGCGTCATCCCGCTGCTCCTCGAGCTCCGCCCCGGTCCGACGCCGGGCCCGGACCCACCCTCGGCCGCCGGCCGCTCGCGGGCCGCGGGCCGACGTCACCCGAGGCGGTGACCTTCGGCCCGCGCGGCGGCGACCGTCGGCCCGGCCGGAGCCGGCCGGGGCCGACCTACGGTCGCCCGGTGACGACCACCTCCGCGGACCGGGACCGGGTGGCCCGCAGGCCACCGGCCGCTTTCACCCGCGGGCTGGCGGCCGCCGGCCTGCCCGACGTCGCAGCGGACGCCGACCCCGTCGCCGAGGAGGACCTGGCCGGGCTGCCGGAGCCCGTGGGCCGCTACCTGCGCGCCATGGGCGTCGCCGGGCGGCCGCGCACCCGGTCGCTGCAGGCGCACCTGCGCGGGTGGTTCCGGCGCGGCCCGCAGGGCTGGTGGATGCCGTGCGAGGCCTGGCAGTACAACGGCGCGGAGGAGATCGCCCGGTTGTTCCGCATGCGGCTGCTGGTGGCCGGTCTCGTGCCGATGTGGGGCTGGGACACCTACCGGTCGGGGAACGGCCGCATGCGCGGGAAGCTCCTCGGCGTGCTGCCGGTCGCGGACGGTTCCGGGCCGGAGTTCGACACCGGCGAGCTGGTCACCTGGCTCAACGACGCCGTCCTCATGGCGCCCGGCATGCTGCTCGACCCGAGGGTCACCTGGGCGGCCACCGGCGAGGACTCGTTCCGGGTCCGGCTGACCGACGCCGGCCGCACCGTCTCCGCGGAGGTCCTGCTCGGCGCCCGCGGCCGCCCCCGCGACTTCCGCACCGACGACCGCTGGGCCGACCTGCCCGGCGGTCCGGTGCGGGCGACCTGGAGCACGCCGGTCCTGGACTGGACCGTGCGCGACGGCCGGGTGGCGCTGGGCCGCGCCTGCGCCGTGTGGCACCTGCCCGACGGCAGCCGGCTGCCCTACGCCGACATGACCGTGACCGACCTCGACCTCGACGTCTCCCCCCGGAGGGCCGCACCGTGATCCGAGCGCTCGTGACCGCGACCGGCGCCGCCGCGCTGGCCGCGCAGCTGGTGCACGCCACCCGCGACTGGGGTGCCACCCACGGGGAAACCGCCCGGGTGCTGCCCGGCGACGAGCTCGTGCCCGGTCCCGCCGAGCAGACGACCCTCGCCGTGACGGTGGAGGCGCCGCCGGAGGCCGTCTGGCCGTGGCTGGTGCAGATCGGCCACGGGCGGGGCGGGATGTACAGCTACGACTGGCTGGAGAACGCGCTCGGGCTGGACATCCACTCCACCGCCGAGATCCGCGCCGAGTGGCAGCACCTGGCACCCGGCGACCGGGTGGTCGTCGTCCCGGAGGGCTACGGGCCGATGCCGGCGGGCTACTCCTTCCCCGTCGCCCAGGTGCTGCCCGGGCGGGCGCTGGTGCTGCGCCAGGCGCCGCCGGAGCACCCGTGGAACGCGGTGTGGTCGTTCCACCTGGTGCCGCACGGGCCCGGCAGGTGCCGGTTGCTGTCCCGGTCGCGCGCCCAGCGGCCCCGCGGCCCCGGGCTGCGGGTGGCCACCCGGGCGATGGAGCCGGTCACCCTGGTGATGACGCGCAGGATGCTGCGCGGCATCAAGGAGCGGGCTGAGCGCCGCGTGGCCGCCGGCGCCCCGGTCGCCCTGGACGCGCTCGACCCCCACCACTGACGCACCCGCCGCTGACGCACCCGCCGCTGGCGCACCGCCCCGGCCCGTCCGGTGCCGGGCCGGTGTCAGCGCGGGGACGCGCCCGCGGGAACGGCCGGTGCCGGTCCCGCGGTGGCCCGGTCGTGGGCCGGGCGGACGACGAGGACCGGGCAGCCGGCGTGCGTCACGCAGTGCAGCGCCACCGAGCCCAGCAGCGCCGCCCGCAACGCTCCGCGTCCGCGGCTGCCGACCACCAGCAGGGCCGCGCCGCGGGCCCGCTGGACCAGGACGTCCGACGGCGCCCCCTGCGTCGCCTCGAGGTGCACCCGCACCGGTGGCCCGCCGGCCCGCTCGGCGAGCACGGCGCTCAGCTCGGACTCCGCCTCGCGGCGGATACGGTCCCGGACCTCGCCGACGGTGGGGACGGGCACCTGCCACAGGTCGGCCCAGTAGGTGTCCATCGAGAAGCAGGCGACGACGTCGAGCTCGGCGGCCAGCCGGACCGCCTCCTCGACCGCGGCCGTCAGGGCGGCCCGTCCCGTCGGCGAGCCGTCCAGCCCGACGACCACCCGGCGGGGACCCGCCGCCGGTGCGGGGACGTCGGGCCCGGCCGGGGCGCGGACCACGACCACCGGGCACCCGGCGTGCGTCGTCACGTGCAGGGCCACGGACCCCAGCAGCGCGCTGCGGACCTCGCCCCGGCCGCGGCTGCCGACGACCAGCAGGTCGGCGCCGCGGGACAGCCGGACCAGCTCGGGTGCCGCGCCGTCGAGCGTCACCACCACCTCGACCGGTGTCCCGGCGGCCTCCGGGGTGGCCGCGCGGGCGTCGGCGACGGCGGCCTCGGCCCGCTCGCGCGCCGTCCGGCGCACCGCGGCCACGTCGGGCACGGCCAGCGGGGCGACCCCGGTCCAGTACGGCTCCAGCGAGCAGGCGGTCAGCACCTCGACGGTGGCGCCGCGGACGGCCGCGGTGGCGAGCGCGTACCGCAGGGCCGCCCGCGCACCCACGGACCCGTCGACTCCCACGACCACCCGGGGGCCGCCGCCGGCCTCCCCGTCGCCGAGCCTGTCGTCTGCCTCCACGTCGCCCTCCCGCGCGGTCGGCGGCACGGGCCCTCCCGCGCCTCCGCCCGAGCCTGCCCGTCCCGGTCGCCCCGGTCGCCGGGCCGGACGTCCTCCCCCGCAGGGACCTGCGGCACGGCGTCCCCCGGCACGGCCCCGGGGGCAGGGACCGAGGTCCCTGCCCGGGCCGGTCCGCCGACCCTGGGAGGGCACCCGCCCACGTGCCTAGCGTCGCCCCAGGACCCGGGTCGAGGAGGCAGCGGTGCAGGTCAGGGACGTCATGACGCGCGAGGTCGCCACGGTCGGCCCCGACACGTCCGCCAAGTACGCCGGCGAGGTCATGGCCGAGCGGGGGTACGCCGCACTGCCCGTCGTCGACGCCGACGGCGGGCTGGTGGGCATCGTCGCCGAGGCCGACGTGCTGCGCGACCGGCTGCCCCGCGATCCGCGGCTGCACCTGCGCCGCGAGGAGGAGCCGGACCGGGTCCTGCCCCTGCTGGTCCGCGGGGTCATGACCGAGCAGGTCCGCGTCGTGGCCCCGGGCGACGACGTCTCCGACGTCGCCGGGCTGTTCGTCGACGAGCACCTGCGCAGCGTCCCGGTGGTCGACGGCCGGCGGCTGGTGGGCATCATCAGCCGCCGCGACCTGCTGCGCGCCCTGGTCCGCACCGATCCGCAGATCCGCAGCGAGCTGCTGGACCTCGTCGAGCGCTACACCGGCGAGCCGGACGCCTGGGACGTGAGCGTCACCGAGGGAGTCGCCACCATCCGGCGCACCCGCGGGCGCTCGCTCGACCCGCCGGGCACCGAGGAGCGCGCCCTCGTCGCGCTCGCCCGCACCGTCGGCGGCGTCGTCGGGGTCGAGATCGGCGCGCCCTCGGCCGCGCGGCCCTGAGGAGGAGGCATGAGCACACCGCCGGTCGCCCGGCCCGTCCTCGTCGGGGTGGACGGCTCGGACGGCTCCCGCCGGGCGGTCGCCGCCGGTACCGGCGAGGCGCGCCGCCGGCACGCCCCGCTGCGCCTGCTCGCCGTGACGACGTGGCCGGCCCGCCTCCTGCCGCGCGCCGGCGGGGACGACGGGGGCTGGGACGACGGAGGCGGGGGGCGCGGGAAGGACCTCGGCGGCCTCGTCCGCGGTGCGACGGCGACCCTGCTGCGCGACCTCGCCGCGGACGCGGCCGACGTCCTCGGCGCCGACCGCGTCACGTGGGCGGTCGAGGACGGCGATCCGGTCGACGTCCTCGCCGCGGCCGGCGCCGACGCCTGCCTGCTCGTGCTCGGGGCCCGCGGCGCCGGCGGCGTCCCCGGGCTGCTGCTCGGCTCGACGGCCGCCGGGCTGGTCGCGGCCGCGCCCTGCCCGGTGCTCGTGCTGCCGGACGAGTCCGCCGTGGTCGTGCGGGAGCGGTCCTCGGTGGTGGTCGGGATCGAGGGCCGGCGGGAGGACGCGGAGGTCCTCGGCTTCGCCGTGGCCGAGGCCGTCGCCCGTGCCACGCCCCTGGTGGCGGTCCACGCGTGGCGGGACGTCACCCTGGAGACCGCCTTCCAGTCGCTGGGCCCGCTCGTCGACTGGGCCGGGGTCCTCGCCGACGAGGAGCGGGCGCTGGCCGAGGCGCTGGCCGGCTGGCGGGAGAAGGAACCCGACCTGGCCCTCCGCGAGGTGGTGGTGCGCGACCGCGCCGCGCCCGCGCTCGTGTCGGCGGCGATGACCGCCGAGCTGCTGGTCGTGGGCCACCGGCACCGGCGGCTGCTGCCGCGCCTGGGCTCGACCACCTCGGCGGTCCTGCAGCGGGCCGGGTGCCCGGTCGCCGTCGTCCCGCTGGGCGGCCGCCCGTGACCGCCGTGCGGGTCCTCGTGGCGGTCGCGAGCCGGCACGGGGCGACCCGCGAGATCGCGGCCGCGCTGGCCCGGGACCTGGCGGCGACCGGCCGCATCGCCGCGACGGCCGTGCCGGTGGAGAACCGGCCCGACCCCTCCCGCTTCGACGCCGTCGTCCTGGGCAGCGCCGTGTACGGCGGCTCATGGCTGCCGGCGGCGCGGGAGTTCGCCACGGCGCACGCCGGCGTGCTCCGCTCCCGGCCGCTGTGGCTGTTCTCCAGCGGTCCGATCGGCCCGGCTCCGTTCCCGGACGCCGAGCCGTACGACGCCGCCACGCTGCGGGACCTGCTCGGGCCCAGGGGGCACCGGGTGCTGCCCGGCCGGCTGGAGCCCGGCCTGCTGTCGTTCGCCGAGCGCGCCGTGGCGACGGCGATGCGCGCCCCGGCCGGCGACTCCCGCGACTGGGCGCTGGTGCGTTCCTGGGCCGCGGAGATCGCCGCGGAGATCGCCGAGAGGATCCCCGCGGAGGCCACCGAGGTGCCGGCCGCCGGGCGGCCCTCGCCGGCGAGTTCCGGCACGTGAGCCGGTCCGGCGCCACGAGGAAGCGGATGTCGACCACCGAGGGACCCGTCCTCGCCGAGCTCTCCGGTGCTGAGTGCCGGCGGCTGCTGGCGTCCGTGCCGATCGGCCGGCTCGCCTTCACCGTGGGGGCGCTGCCGACGATCGAGCCGGTGCACTTCGCCGTGCGCGGCGAGGAGGTGCTCATCCCGGCGCGGCGCGGCGGCAAGGTGGAGGCGGCCAGCCGCGGCGCGGTCGTCGCCTTCGAGGTGGACGACTACGACCCCGGCGACCGGACCGGCTGGAGCGTGACCGTCGTCGGCCCGTCGCGCGTCCTGTCCGATGCCGCGGAGGTCACCGCGCTGCACGCCGGCGGGCTCGTCCCCTGGACGTCGGCGGCCGAGTCGTGCGTCATCGCCCTGCGCATCACCCGGATCACCGGCCGCCACCTGGCCCGGCCGGTGCAGCTCCCGGACCACGGCGCCAGGCGCCCCTTCGCCGACCCGCCACAGGGACACGACGCCGCGGGCTAGTGAGACCGGTCCCGCGCGTACCGGAACCGGTCGTGAAGGGTTGACCGGCGGGGACGGCGGTGCCAGCGTCGTCGGGGCAGGCAGCGGGGGCAGCGGAGAATCGGGGACGACGGACGGACGCGATCATGCCGGACCACGGTCGAGCGGAGGCCTCCCCGACCCGGGACGTGCTCGCGGGGATGCGCCTGACCGAGCTGCTGGACGAGGTGCAGGACCGGCTGCGCGCCGTCGCCCGCACCCAGGAACGGGTGCAGGGCCTGCTCGACGCCTTCCTCAGCGTCTCCACCGGCCTGGACCTCGACGCCACCCTGCGGCGCATCGTGGAGGCGGCGGTCGGCCTGGTCGACGCGCGCTACGGCGCGCTGGGGGTCCTCGGACCGCACGGCGGCCTGTCGGCGTTCATCTACACCGGCATCGACGAGGACGTCGCCGCTCGGATGCCGCACCTGCCCGAGGGCAAGGGCGTGCTGGGCCAGGTCATCGCCGAGCCGTACCCGCTGCGCATCGGCGACCTCTCCTCCCACCCGGCGTCGGTGGGCTTCCCGGAGGGCCACCCCCCGATGCACAGCTTCCTCGGCGTCCCGGTCCTGGTCCGCGGCGAGGCCTACGGGAACCTCTACCTCACCGAGAAGCGCGACGGCGACTTCACCGCCGAGGACGAGGCCGTGCTCACCGCCCTGGCGGGTGCCGCGGGCATCGCGATCGACAACGCCCGGCTGTTCGAGGAGGCCGACGTCCGGCGGCGGTGGGTGGCCGCGGCCGGGGACGTGCGCGAGCAGCTGCTCGGGGACGCGCCGCCCGAGGCGGCGCTGGAGCTCATCGTCAGCCGGGTCCGCGACCTGACCGGCGCCGACGCCGCCTGGCTGATGGTGGGCCCCGATCCCGGCGACGGCCGCTTCGAGTTCCGGGCCCAGGTCGGCGAGGACCTCCAGGACGTCACCGGTGCCCGGCTGCTGCCGTCCGAGGCCCCGCTGCTGGAGGCCTTCGCGCAGGCCCCGGCCGTGGTCGTCCTGGACATGAGCGGGGTCGACTACCGGGGCCCCAACGCGCACGTGCCCTGGGGACCCTGCATCGGCGTGCCGCTGCCGGGCGGCCAGGCCGAGAACGGGCTGCTGATCGCCGGCCGGCGCGCCGGCGGACCCCCGTTCGAGCCCGGGCTGGCCTCGCTCATCGCGACGTTCGCCGACCAGATGGCGGTGGCGCTGGACCTGGCGGCCCAGCAGCGCACCGCCCGGAGGCTGGACGTGTACGAGGACCGCGACCGCATCGCCCAGGACCTGCACGACCTGGTGATCCAGCGGGTGTTCGCGGCCGGGCTGAGCCTGCAGTCGGTGCTGCCGCGGGTGCCCGACCTGCAGGCGCAGCGCCGGATCCGCGACGTCGTCGGCCAGCTCGACGAGACCGTCCGCGACATCCGGACGACGATCTTCGACCTGCACACGGCCGAGGACGCCGACGCGACCGGGAGCCTGCGCCGGCGGCTGCTCGACATCGTCACCGAGACCGCCGGCGAGGGCATCTCGCCCACCGTGCGCATGTCCGGCGCCGTCGACAGCCTCGTCACCGGGGACCTCGCGGCCGACGTCGAGGCCGTCACGCGGGAGGCGGTCAGCAACGCCGCCCGGCACTCCGGCGCCGGACACGTCACGGTCACCCTGGACGTCACCGACGAGGTGGTGCTGGAGGTCGTCGACGACGGCCGCGGCATCGACCCGCGGGCGGCGCGCAGCGGGCTGCGCAACCTGGCCGAGCGGGCGCAGCGGCGCGGGGGCGGGGTCACCGTCGAGCCGGTGGCCGACGGGGGCACCCGGCTGCGCTGGTGGGCGGCGCTGCGCTGAGGGCGCCGGGTCAGCGCGAGGGCCGCGACGGCGAGGGCTGCGACGGCGAGGGCTGCGACGACGCCCCGGAGGCGCGCAGCTCGGTGGCCAGCACGGCCGCCTGGGTCCGCCGCTCGAGGCCCAGCTTGGCCAGCAGGTGCGAGACGTAGTTCTTGACCGTCTTCTCGGCGAGGAACATCCGCTCGCCGATCTGCCGGTTGGTCAGGCCCTCCCCGATGAGCTCGAGGACGGTCCGCTCCTGGTCGCTGAGCTTGGCCAGCGGTCCGCTCGGCTCGGCCGAGCGGCGCATCCGCTCCAGCACCGCGGTGGTCGCCGTCGGGTCCAGCAGCGAGCCCCCGGCCGCCACGGTCCGCACCGCGCTGACCAGGTCCTGACCCAGGATCTGCTTG
Organism: Trujillonella humicola; assembly: GCF_046233715.1. NCBI lineage: Bacteria > Bacillati > Actinomycetota > Actinomycetes > Geodermatophilales > Geodermatophilaceae > Trujillonella > Trujillonella humicola. Next base: position 15,776 of record NZ_JBJNRJ010000066.1, read on the forward strand.
AGCAGGTACCCGGCGGCGCCGGCCATGATCGCCTCGAACAGCGCCTCGTCGTCGCTGTAGCTGGTCAGCATGATCACCCTGAGCTCCGGCATCTTGGACCGCAGCTCCCGGCACACGGTGACGCCGTCGCCGTCGGGCAGCCGCACGTCGAGGACCGCGACGTCGGGGCGCAGGGCGGGCACCCGGGCCAGCGCCTCGGAGGCGTTCTTGGCCTCGCCGACGATGCTGATGCCCGGATCGCTGCCCAGCATGTCCGCGATCCCGCGTCGCACGATCTCGTGGTCGTCCAGCAGGAAGACCCGGATGGTGCCCTGGTCGTCGTCCACCGTCGCATCTCCGTCCTGCCGCTGCCGCGCGGCCGTGGTCACCGGGCCCCGGTGACGTGCCCGGTCGCAGGCTAGGCCGACGCGGCGGGTCCGCGCCCGGGGCCGAAGGTCCCGTCCTCGGTCCCGGCGGTGACCTCCGGCCGGGCGCCGGGGGTCCTCCGCCCCTGCGTGCCGCGGTGCCCGGGGCGGCAGCGTGCGGGCATGGACCTCCGCACGACCCGTGTCCTCGTCGCGTACGCCACCGCGGCCGGCAGCACCCGGGAGGTGGCCGAGCGCATCGGCGCCCGGCTGCGCGGCGCCGAGGTGGACGTGCGACCCGCAGGCCCGGACGTCGACCCTGGCCGCTACGACGCGTTCGTCGTGGGCAGCGCCGTGCACGACATGGCATGGCTCGACGCCGCGCGGGACCTGCTGGGGCGCCTGGCACCGGAGGCCGGCACCCGGCCGGTGTGGCTGTTCAGCGTCGGGGGCCTGGACCCGCGCGGTCGCGTGCGGGCGTGGATGGGGCGCCAGGAGCTCGCCCGGATCGCGCGCGGTCTCCCCCGGCACCCGCCTCCGCGCGACCACCGGCTGTTCGGCGGGGTGGTGGGCATGCGCGGCGTGCCGCTGTGGGGCCGCCTCTTCTACCGGGCCACCGGCGAGCGACCCGGCGACCACCGGGACTGGCCGGCCGTCGAGGCGTGGGCCGATGGCATCGCGGCCGCCCTCGCCCCGTCCTCGGCCGGCACCCGACCGCGGTGACGCGCGGCGCGTCCGCGCGACCGGGGACCCGGGGAGTCAGGACCTCCGTCCCTGCCCGGCCCGCCGCCGGTCGCCGCAGGCTCGGGACCGTCCGGCCGAGCGGTCGGGCGCAGCCGCCCAGGAGGCCCCCGTGCTGACCACCCACCTCGACCGCGGCACCGTGCGCGCCGCCATCGCACTGGCCAACCGCGCGCCGTCGGTGCACAACTCCCAGCCGTGGCGGTGGCGGATCGGCCCCTCGACCGTGCACCTGTACGCCGACCGCGAGCGGTCGCTGCCGGCCACCGACCCCGAGGGCCGCGACCTGCTGATCAGCTGCGGCGCCGCGCTGCACCACCTGCGGGTGGCCCTGCTGGCGGCCGGCTCCGCCGCCCGGGTGCACCGGCTGCCCGATCCGGCGCACCCGCAGCACCTGGCGGCGGTGGAGCTCTCCCCCGCCACCCCGACGCCCGACGACCTGGTGCTGGCGCAGGCCGTCGAGCGGCGGCGCAGCGACCGGCGGGTGTTCTCCACCTGGCCGGTGCCCGAGGAGTTCACCCGGGACATGGCGCGGGCCGCCGAGCGCGAGGGCGCGACGCTCGTCGTGCTCGACCCGGCGCGCCAGTGGGAGGTCGCGCGGCTGGTCGAGCGGGCGGGGGTCGAGCAGGCACTCACCCCCGGCATGGCCCACGAGGTCGCGCTGTGGACCGGCCGGTCCCGCGGCGCGCCCGACGGGGTCCCCGCCGTCAACGTGCCCGACGACCTGACGGCGTCCGTTCCCGTCCGGCACTACGCCGGGCACACCATGGAGCAGAACGAGCTCGGCCGGGACGAGTCCGACGGCACGGTGCTCGCCGTCCTCGCCACCGACGGGGACGGCGCGGAGGACCGGCTGCGCGCCGGCGAGGCGCTCAGCGCCGTCCTGCTCACCGCCACCACGGTGGGCCTGGCCACCGATCCGATCAGCCAGCCCCTGGAGGTCGCGGCGACCCGCAGCCGGCTGGCCGCCGACTGCCTGCCGTCGGGCCGGCACCCGCAGGTCCTGCTGCGGCTGGGCTGGGCGCCGATCAGCGCCACCCCGGTGCCGGCCACCGGCCGGCGGCCCGTCGACGACACCATCGACGCCTTCGACACGCGGCTGCGCTGAGCCGGCCGGTGCGCCGACCCGGATCTGGAGAGGACCCGCCATGACGACCACCACCGACCGCGCCGCCGGCCGGGCCGCCGCCGCGCGGTCCGACCTCGTGGCCGACCTGGGCGAGCTCGGGATGGCCGACACCGACCGCGCCGGCGGCAAGGGCGCCAACCTGGGCGAGCTGCTGCGCGCCGGGCTGCCCGTTCCCGGCGGGTTCGTCGTCCTGGCGGAGGGCCTGGCGACGGCGCTGGGGTCCGCCGGCGTCCTGGAGGAGGTGCAGCGGCTGCACGAGGAGGCGCTGGCCGCGGCCCGGCACGTGCAGGAGGCCGGGCGGGCGTCGCCGCTGGGCGACCGGGTCGCGCTGTGCTCGCGGCGGCTGCGCGCGATCGTCGCCACGGCCGGCGTCCCCGGCCCGGTGGCCGAGGCCCTGCGCGAGGCGTACGCGGCGCTGGGCGACGACGTCCCGGTCGCGGTCCGGTCCTCGGCGGTCGGCGAGGACTCCGCGGACACGTCCTTCGCCGGCATGAACGAGACGCTGACCAACGTCACCGGCCAGGAGGCCCTCGCCCGCGCCCTGGTCACCTGCTGGGCCTCGGTCTTCTCGCCGCGCTCGATCACCTACCGCAGCGAGCGCGGTCTCGACGAGGTCCCCCGGCTGGCCGTCGTCGTGCAGCGGATGGTGCCCACCCGCCGCTCCGGGGTCGCCTTCACCGCCGACCCGGTCAGCGGCCGCCGCGACCGGCTGGTCGTCGAGGCCGCCTGGGGTCAGGGCGAGGTGGTCGTCGGGGGGCAGGTCGAGCCGGACACCTACCTGCTCGACGCCGAGGGCCCGCGTCTGCTGACCACGCACCGCGGCATGCAGCGCACCCAGATCGTGCGCGGTGCCGACGGCGCCGACGAGGTCGTGCCGGTGGGTGCGCAGGACGGGGCCGTCCTCTCCCCCGGGGAGGCGGAGGAGATCGCGCGCCTGGCCCTGGCCGTGCAGGAGCTGCACGGCTGCCCCCAGGACGTCGAGTGGGCGGTCGACGACGACCGGATCTGGCTGGTCCAGGCCCGGCCGATCACGACCCTGGGCGCCGCGGACCGCACCCCCACCGGTCCGACCCCCACCGGTGCGCCCTCCACCGGTGCGACACCGCCGACGCCGCCGCCGGCCAACCCCGACGCCCCGCCCTGGCAGCCGCCGGAGCAGCCCCTGCTCACCGGGCTGGGCGCCTCCCCCGGCCGGGCGACGGGCCGGGTGCGGGTGCTGCACTCGCCCGGCGAGGGCGCCCGCCTGCGCACCGGCGAGGTCCTGGTCGCGCCGATGACCAACCCCGACTGGATGCCGACCATGCGCCGCGCGGCGGCGGTCGTCACCGACGCCGGCGGCGTCACCTGCCACGCGGCGATCGTCGCGCGCGAGCTCGGCCGGCCCGCCGTGGTCGGGGCCCGCACGGCGACCACCGCCCTGGCCGAGGGCACCGAGGTCACCGTGGACGGCGACAGCGGGCGGATCTGGCCCGGCTCGGTCGCCGGAGCCGGCGCCCCGCGGCCGGCCGGCGCCGCCCCGGCGCCGGTGCCCGCGGCGGACGGCGTCCCGGTCACCGCGACCGGCCTGCACGCCATCCTCGCCGACCCGGCCCGGGCCGAGGAGGTCGCCGCCCTGCCGGTCGACGGCGTGGGCCTGCTGCGCGCCGAGCTGCTGCTGACCCGCGCCCTGGACGGTCGGCACCCGGCGGAGATGATCGCCCGCGGCGAGTCCGAGCAGGTCGTCACCGCGATCGCCGGATCGGTGGGGCGGATCGCCCGCGCCTTCGCACCCCGCCCGGTCGTCTATCGGACCGCGGACCTGCGCACCAACGAGTTCCGCGGGCTCGAGGGCGGCGCCGCGCACGAGCCGGTCGAGGACAACCCGATGATCGGCGTCCGCGGGTGCATCCGGTACGTGCGGGACTCCTCCCTGTTCGACCTGGAGCTCGCCGCTCTGGCCCGCGTCCGGGAGGAGAGCCCCGGCCTGGCCGTCATGATCCCCTTCGTGCGCACCGGCTGGGAGCTGGAGCGGTGCCTCCACCTGATCGACGCCAGCCCGCTGGGCCGGCAGCGGGGGCTGCGCCGCTGGGTCATGGCCGAGGTCCCGTCGGTCGTGCACTGGCTGCCGCGGTACATCGGCATGGGCATCGAGGGCGTGAGCATCGGCAGCAACGACCTGACCCAGCTGGTGCTCGGCGTCGACCGCGACTCCGCCGACCTCGCCGACCTGTTCGACGAGGCCGATCCCGCCGTTCTCGACGTCATCGGGCAGGTGATCGCCACCGCCCGGCGGATGGGCGTCCCCAGCTCGCTGTGCGGGCAGGCTCCGTCGCGCCGTCCGGAGTTCGTGGAGCACCTGGTCCGTGCCGGCATCGGCTCGGTCTCGGTGGAACCCGGCGCCGTCGCCGCCACCCGCCGGGCGCTGGCCGCCGCCGAACGACGGGTGCTGCTCGAGGCCGCCCGCGAGCGCACCGCCGGGGGGTCCCGGTGACCGGCGCCCGTGCGGCGCCGCGGGTCGCGGCGCTGCTGGCCGCCGCCCTGCTCGGTCTCTCCGGCTGCGGCGGGGACGACGACTCCTCGTCCGCAGACGGCACCGGCGACTCGCCGTCCGCCGCCACGACCGCCGCGACGTCCGCCGCGGACGGGACCACGGGTCCCGGCCCGTCGCGCACGCCGAGCCCCGCCCCCGCGTCGACCGCCACACCGACGTCCGGCCCTCCCCCGGGCACCGAGATCCCGGGCGAGTCGCTGACCGCCGAGCAGGTCGCCGACCTGCAGGAGGAGGTCGACGAGGGACACCAGCCCTGGCGCACCGACGTCGGCGCCGTCGCGGCATCGTTCGTCGCCGCCCAGCTGGGCTGGGACGACGCGTCGGTGGCCCTGGCCGATCCGCACACCGCCGAGGTCACCTCCGCGGACGGGCGGATCGTGGTCCTGCAGCTGCGCCAGCCCGCCCGCGAGGGCGAGGGCGGCATCTGGGTGGTCACCAGCGGCGTCTGGGTCGGCTGAGAGCCCCGGTGGAGCGGGCGGACGGCGGGTGGGTGCTGCGCTACGAGGGGCTGGACCCGGCGGCCGAGCCGCTCCGCGAGGCCCTGTGCGCGCTCGGCAACGGACGGTTCGCCACCCGCGGCGCGGCGCCGGAGGCGCGCGCCGACGGGGTGCACTACCCCGGCACCTACGCCGCCGGCGTGTTCGACCGGTGCGCCGACGACGTCGCCGGCCGGCGGGTGGAGCACGAGAGCATCGTCAACCTGCCCGACTGGCAGTCGCTGACCCTCCGGATCGACGACGGGCCGTGGCTCGACCTGGCCGCGCTGACGGTGCTGGAGCACGTGCAGGAACTGGACCTGCGGCGCGGCGTGCTCACCCGGCGGTTCCTCGTCGAGGACGCCGGCGGCCGGCGGACCCGCGTCGCCCAGCGCCGGCTGGTCTCCATGGCCGACCCGTTCCTCGCCGCGCTGGAGTGCACCGTGGTGGCGGAGAACTGGTCGGGCCGGCTCACGGTCCGGTCGGGGCTGGACGGCCGCGTGACCAACCGAGGGGTGGCCCGCTACCGCGACCTGTGCGACCGGCACCTGGCGGTCGAGTCCGGCGGGCACTCCGACGGCCTGCTGGAGCTCGTCGTCCGCACCCGCCAGTCCCGCGTCCGGATCGCGCTCGCGGCCCGGCACCGCGTCCTGGCTGACGGCGACGGCAGCGCCGACGGCGGCGTCGAGCACCTGCCGCGCGCGCGGACGGCGATGCCGGCGGTCGACCTGCGGATCGCCGTGACGCCGGGCCGGGCGGTGACCGTGGAGAAGGTGGTCGCCCTGTGCACCTCCCACGACCGGGCCGTCAGCGAGCCGGCCGAGGCCGCCGCCGAGCAGGTCCGCCGGGCACCGGCGTTCGACGCCCTGCTCGCCCGCCACGTGCAGGCCTGGTCACACCTGTGGGACCGGTGCGACCTCGGGATCGAGGGCCCGCCCCGCACCTCGCTGGTGCTGCGGCTGCACGTGTTCCACCTGCTGCAGACGGTCTCCCGGCACAGCGCGGACCTCGACGTCGGCATCCCCGCCCGCGGCCTGCACGGGGAGGCCTACCGCGGCCACGTCTTCTGGGACGAGGTGTTCGTGCTGCCCTTCCTCGTCCTCCGGCTGCCCTCGGTCGCCCGGGCCATGCTGATGTACCACCGCTGGCGGCGGCTCCCCCAGGCGCGGGCAGCCGCCCGCGCGGCCGGGTACCGGGGCGCCCTCTACCCCTGGCAGAGCGGCTCCAGCGGTCGGGAGGAGTCCCCCGTCGTCCACCTCAACCCGCGGTCGGGGCGCTGGCTGCCGGACAACTCGGCGCTCCAGCGGCACATCGGGCTCGCCGTCGCGTACAACGCGTGGCGCTACCACGAGGCCACCGGCGACGTCGCCTTCCTCGCCGAGCACGGCGCCGAGATGATCGTCGAGGTCGCGGCCTTCTGGGCGGACCTGGCCACCTACGACCGCGTGGACGACCGGTACGACCTCTGCGGCGTCATGGGCCCCGACGAGTACCACGACGCCCTGCCCGGCCGGGAGCAGCCGGGGCTCGACGACAACGCGTACACCAACGTGATGGCGTCCTGGACGCTCACCCGCGCCCTGGAGTGCGTGGACGCGCTGCCGCCGCGCCGCCGCCGCGAGCTGCTGGACCGGCTGGGCATCGGCGAGCGGGACCTGGAGCACTGGGACCACGTCAGCCGCCGGCTGCGGCTGTGCTGGCACGGCGACGGGGTGCTCAGCCAGTTCCGCGGCTACGACGGCCTGGCCGAGCTGGACTGGGCCGCCTACCGGGCCCGCTACGGCGACATCAGCCGGCTCGACCGCATCCTCGAGGCCGAGGGCGACTCCGCCAACCGCTACCAGCTGTCGAAGCAGGCCGACGTCCTCATGCTGTTCCACCTGCTGACCGCCGAGGAGTTCTACGCGGTGCTCGACCGGCTCGGGTACCCGCACGACCGCGACACCATCCCGAAGGCGGTCCGGTACTACACGCCCCGGACCTGCCACGGGTCGACCCTCTCCCGCGTGGTGCACGCCTGGGTGCTCGCCCGCAGCGACCGCGCGGCGGCCTGGGAGCTGTTCCTGGAGGCGCTGGAGAGCGACATCGCCGACGTCCAGGGCGGGACGACCGGCGAGGGCATCCACCTGGGCGCCATGGCGGGGACCGTCGACCTGCTGCAGCGAGGCTTCACCGGCCTGCAGACCCACGACGACGCCCTCGGCTTCGACCCGCAGCTGCCCGACGCGCTGACCGGCATGCGGTTCCGCCTGCAGTACCGCTGGCACCCCGAGCTGGAGGTGCACATCACCCACGCCACGCTGACCGTGGGCGCCGGCCGGCAGGAGCGGGGCCCGCTGTCGGTGCGCGTGCGCGACCAGGAGTTCCGGCTGGACCCCGTGGGGGCCCTGCAGGTCCCCCTCCACCGCCACCCCGGGTGACCTCCGGCCGGTGATGGGCCGTTCCTGCCCGACCCGGACGGACGGAGGCCCGACGGATCCGCCGCCCGGGGACGTTCGACCCTGCGGCCGCATGCCCCGGGCAGGCACGGTGGGACACACCCCACCCGACGAGGAGGCCGCCGTGCCCCGTCCCACGACGTCGCGCGACCGCGCGCCGGTGTCCGCTCCCGCCCGCGTTCCCGGCGGGACCTTCCCCCGCCGGATCCCCGGGCACTGCGGCGACGGTCGCCGGTGGGACCTGTTCACCAGTTCCGCCGGGGTGGTCGCCGAGACGCCCTCGGGACCGGTCGCGGAGGCCCGGGTGGACGGGGAGGACGGCAGCGGCGGTCCCGTGGTCATCGACCTGTGGTTCGGGGAGGCGGCCGTTCCCGAGGAGCTGGCCGCGCACCTGGTCGAGCAGGCGTTCGCCCATCCCGCGGTCCGGCCGCGACGGCCCGTCGTCGTGTGCCTGCCGCGTCGCCACGGGCAGGTGCTCGGGCACGTGCGGCGGCACCTGACGGGCGCCCGCAGCCGTGCCGCCGGGGTGACCTGCCTCGTGGAGGGAGAGGTCGCCGCTCCTCCCGGGCGCGACCCGTCGCGGCCCTGAGCCGTCGCGGCCCTGAGCCCCCACGCCCCGGCGTGCTCCCGTCGTGCCACCGGGCCGGCTCCGGTCAGCCCGCGGGCACGGGCTCCTGCTCGTCCTCGGGCCGGTAGGCGCCCCGCCGGGCGGCGCCGTTCATCGCCGCCCGGTGCAGGAGCGCGGCCCGGGCCCCGGCCTCGTCGCCGGCCGCCCACCGGCGCAGCACCGGCGCCTGCAGGGCGCGGCCGAAGGAGAAGCTGAGCTCCCAGGGCTGGGGCGCGCGGCGGTTGATCGCGTCGAGGTTGCGCGTGGCCTGCCGGTCGTCCTGGCCGCCGGAGAGGAACAGGATGCCGGGCACCGCCGCGGGCACGGCCCGCCGCAGCGCACCGACGGTCGCGTCGGCCACCTGCTCGGCGTCGGCCGGCTCGCCGGACCCCGCCCCGGGGAGCACCATGTTCGTCTTCAGCAGGGTGGCCTCCAGCACCACCCGGTGGCGCGCGAGCTGGTCGTACAGCGCCCGCAGGGTGTCCACGGTGACCTCGGCGCACCGCTCGAGCCCGTGCCCGCCGTCCATGAGCACCTCCGGCTCGACCACCGGCACCAGCCCGGCCTCCTGGGCCAGCGCCGCGAAACGGGCCAGCCCGGCGGCGTTGGCCTCCAGGCAGGTGGCCGTCGGCCGGGCCGCGCCGATCCGGACGACGGCTCGCCACTTGGCGAAGCGGGCACCCAGGTAGGCGTACTCGGCCAGCCGGACGCGCAGCCCGTCCAGCCCGTCGGTGACCAGCTCGTCGGCGAACCCCGCCAGCGGCGTCGTCCCGCGGTCGACCTTGATGCCGGGGACGATCCCCGCCGCGTGCAGGACCTCGGGGAACGGGGCGCCGTCGTCGGTCCGCTGCCGGATCGTCTCGTCGAACAGGATCACGCCGCTGACGTGGTCGCCGAGGCCCTCGGTGGTGACCAGCAGCTGCCGGTAGGCCCGCCGGCGGTCCTCCGTCGACTCGACGCCGACGGCCGCCAGGCGCCGCGCCATCGTGGGCGTGCTCTCGTCGGCGGCCAGCACGCCCCGGCCCGGCCCGGCGAGCACCTCCGCGGTCCAGGCCATCTCCGCGACGTCCATGGGGTCTCCCTCCGTCCTGCGGTCGCGACCAGCCTCGGCCCGGCGACGGCGGCACGGACACGGGCCTTCGGCCCGGCCGGCGGGGACCTGGGCCCTGCCGGTGCCCGGGGCCGCGCCCGCAGCGGTGGGACCGGGGTCGCCCACTACAGTGGCGGCAGACGCGCCCGGGGTCACAAGCCGACCGACCCGCGGTCGCCCCGGCCGAGAGGCCACCCGTGCCCGAAGCCCACGAACGCCGCGCGCATCCGGCCCGTGCGCACGGCCCCGCTCCGCACGTCCCGTCCCTCTCCGCGCGCGCCGCCCGGTCGCGGACCGACGCGGCCGCGGCGTGCGCCCGGAGCCGGGCCCTGCTGTCGCGTGCCGCGGCGACCGCGATCCGCGCCGCCGCCGTCCTGGAGGCGTGCGCCGACACGGCCGCCGCCGCGGGGCGGGCGGACGACGCCGACCGGCTGCGCCGGCTGGCCGGGCAGCACCGGCGCCGCGCCCTGCACGCCGCCGGCGAGGCCTCGGGCCGGCGCGCCCCGGGCGGGGCGGCGGATCCCACGGCTCACCCGCCATCGGGCCCCCGTGCTGCCGTCACCCCGCCGGGGGTCCCCGCGGAGGCGACCACCTCCGCGGCGATCTCGCGCAGCTTGCGGTTCCGGCGCTGCGACTGACCGACGAGGCGGTGGAACGCGTCGTCCGCGGACCCGCCGTGGCGCTCCATCAGCACGCCCTTGGCCTGCTCGATGACCGCGCGCGACCGCAGGGCCACGCGGAGGTGGCCGACCAGGTCGACCGCGGTCGCCTGCGCTCCCGCGTCGTCGACCAGGCGGGCGGCGTAGCGGGCGACGTCCCGCGCGACGGCCACGTCACCGGCCCCCCAGCCTGACTTTGATCAGGGCTGCATGATCATCTCTGCTGCGGGCCGCTGAGCTGCAGGAACGGTCTGGACTCCGCGCGGTTTCACGCACTAACGGGGTCG
>NZ_JBJNRJ010000067.1:0-25684 GCF_046233715.1 Trujillonella humicola
GCAGGGGCGCCGTCTCACCTCAGTCCTCGCGGGACAAGCGACGCAAGCGCTCCCTGCCGGGATCCACCGTGCGAAGGGAAGGTAGAGCCATCAGCGACGCCTTCCTCCTGCCCGACCTCGCCGGCCGGGCCCTCGGCGGCGCCGTCGTCCTGGCCAACGACGAGTTCTTCGCCGCCAAGGAGAACCTGATCGTCCCCGGACCGGCGCAGGCCCGGGCCGAGTTCGGCCACCGGGGCAAGGAGTACGACGGCTGGGAGACCCGCCGTCGCCGCGAGCCAGGCAGCGACTGGGCGGTGGTGCGGCTGGGCGCGCCCGGAGTGGTCGGCGGTGTCGTGATCGACACGGCGTACTTCCTCGGCAACTACCCGCCGCGGGCCTCGGTCGAGGGCGCCGCGGTCGAGGGGTACCCGCCGGCCGCCGGGCTGGCCGCGGCCGACTGGTTCCCGCTGCTGCCGCTGTCGGAGCTGGACGGCGGCACCGCCAACGCCTTCCCGGTCGCCCCGGCGCCGCGGGTGACCCACGTGCGGCTGACCATCCACCCCGACGGCGGGGTGGCCCGGTTCCGGGTGCACGGCCGCGTCGTCCCCGACCCACGGCTGCTCGAGGCCGGCCCGTTCGACCTCGCCGCGCTGGAGAACGGCGGTCTGGTCACCGGGGTCAGCAACGCCTTCTACGGCACCCCGCACCAGCTGCTCGGCCGCGGCGTCGCCCGGTCGATGGGCGAGGGCTGGGAGACCGCCCGCCGCCGCGACGACGGCAACGACTGGGTCGACGTCGCCCTGGCCTGCGAGGGCCGGGTGACCCTCGCCGAGCTCGACACCTCGTACTTCCTCGGCAACGCCCCCGGCGCGGCCGCGCTGACCGGCCGCACGGCGGACGGCGGCGAGGTCGAGCTGCTGGCGCGCACGCCGCTGCAGCCCGACACCCGGCACCGGTTCGTGCTGCCCGGCGACGTCGGGGTGACCGGCGTGCGGCTGGACGTGTTCCCCGACGGCGGCATGGCCCGGCTGCGGCTGTGGGGCCGCCCGACCGACGCCGGCCGGGCCGCCCTGCAGCAGCGCTGGGCGGAGACCGCCCGCTGAGCGGGTCCGGCCTCGTCCAGGGGCGCGCCCCGGGCTAGCCAGGGGTCGGCGGGACGACGTCCGTGCAGATGTGCTCGGGGCGGACGGGGACGCGGGCCAGCGGGAGGCCGGTCGCGGCCCGGATCGCCGCGAGCACCGCCGGGCCGGAGGAGATGTTCGGCGCCTCCCCGACCCCGCGCAGGCCGTAGGGCGCGTGCGGGTCGGCGTACTCCAGCACCTCGATCCGCATCGGGGGCATGTCGAGGACGGTGGGGATCAGGTAGTCGGTGAACGACGGGTTCTGCACCCGCCCGTCCCGGACCAGGATCTCCTCCATCACGGCCAGCCCCAGCCCCTGCGCCGTCCCGCCCTGGATCTGGCCGATCACCGCGTCGGGGTTGATGGCCTTGCCGACGTCCTGGGTGCAGGCCATCTCCACGACCTTGACCAGGCCCAGCTCGACGTCGACGTCGACCACCGCCCGGTGGGCGGAGAACGCGTACTGCACGTGCGCGAAGCCCTGGCCGGTCTCCGGGTCGATCGGCCGGGTGGGCCGGTGCCGCCACTCCAGGGTCTCCTCGACCGCGTCGTCCCCGAGCAGCTGCGCCAGCGGCAGCTGCAGCCCCTCGGCCACCACGGCGCCGTCGAACAGCCGCAGCTCGCCGGCCGGCCGGCCGGTCAGCACCGCGGCACGCTCCAGCAGGCGGCCGCGCACCGCCTCGCAGGCGGCCTTGACCGCACCGCCGGTCACGTACGTCTGCCGGGACGCCGAGGTGGAGCCGGCGGAGCCGACGCCGGTGTCCTTCGGGTGGACGACGACCCGGTCGACGCCGAGCTCGGTGCGGGCGATCTGCTGCTCGACGGTCACCAGCCCCTGCCCCACCTCGGCCGCGGCGGTGTGCACGGTGACGACCGGCTCCCCACCGGCGACCTCGATCCGCACCCGGGCCGTCGAGTGGTCGTCGAACCCCTCGGAGAAGGCGACGTTCTTGTAGGCGACCGCGTAGCCGACGCCGCGGCGCACGCCCTCGCCGTGGGTGGTGTTCGAGACCCCGCCGGGCATGTGCCGCAGGTCGTCGGGGGCGGGGTCCGGCAGCGGCATCGCCTCCAGCCGGCGCAGCAGCTCGACCACCGGCGCCGGGCTGTCCACCACCTGGCCGTTGGGGGTGACCGACCCCTGCTCCATCGCGTTGCGGCAGCGCAGCTCGACCGGGTCCATGCCCAGCTCGGCGGCGAGCGCGTCCATCTGGGACTCGTAGGCGAACGCGGTCTGCACCGAGCCGAAGCCGCGCATGGCACCGCACGGCGGGTTGTTCGTGTACGCGCCGTAGCAGTCGACGTGCACGTTCGGGACGACGTAGGGCCCGATGCCCATCGTGCCGGCGTTGCCCACCACGGCGGGGGTGCTGGAGGCGTAGGCGCCGCCGTCGAGGTAGATCTCGGCCTTCACGTACACCAGCTGCCCGTCGCGGGTGGCGCCGTGCTCGTAGCGCATCGTCGCCGGGTGCCGGTGCACGTGCCCGAAGAACGACTCCTCGCGGTTGTAGGACATCTTCACCGGCCGGCCGGTGCGCATCGCGAGCAGGCAGGCGTGCACGTGCATGGACAGGTCCTCGCGGCCGCCGAAGGCACCGCCGACCCCGGCCAGCGTCAGCCGCACCCGCTCGGGCTCCAGCCCCAGCGCCGAGCAGATCTGCCGCTGGTCGACGTGCAGCCACTGGGTGGCCACGTACAGCTCGACGCCGCCGTCCTCGGCGGGCACGGCCAGCCCGGACTCCGGGCCGAGGAAGGCCTGGTCCTGCATGCCGACCTCGTACTCGCCGACCACCACGACGTCCGCGGTCGGGGTCGGGTCGCCCTTGCGGATCTTCAGGTGGCGGACGAGGTTGCCCTCCGGGTGCAGGTGGGCGCTCTCCCGGCTGAGCTCGGTGACCGGCGCGTCGGTCTCGTGCACCTGGTTCCAGCGGGGGTGCCCGAGCGCGGCGACGGCGTCGGTGACCGGCTCCCAGACCTCGTAGTCGACGACGATCCGGGCCGCCGCGCGGCGCGCGACCTCCGGGTGGTCGGCGGCGACGAGCGCCACCGGCTCGCCCTGGTAGCGGACGACGTCGAGCGCGAGCACCGGCTGGTCGGCCAGCTCCAGCCCGTAGACCTTGGAGCCGGGGACGTCGCCGGAGGTGAGGACGGCGTGCACGCCCGGGACGGCGAGCGCCGGGCCGACGTCGATCGAGCGGATGCGGGCGTAGGGGTGGGGGCTGCGCAGGGTGGCGCCCCAGAGCATGTCCTCCATCCACAGGTCGCTGCCGTAGGCGAACTCGCCGCGGACCTTCAGCGTGCCGTCGGGGCGCTGCGCGTTCTCGCCGACCCCGCCGCCGGCCGGTCCGGTGAGGGAGCCGGGGGCGCCGGTGGGGGTGCGGGCCGGGGCGCTCACCGGGACGCCATCCGCTCGGCGGCCAGGCGCACGGCGTCGAGGATCTTCTCGTAGCCGGTGCAGCGGCACAGGTTGCCGGCCAGGGCCTCGCGGATCTCCGCGTCGGCCGGGGGCCCGCCGCTCTCGGCCAGCGACCGGGTGACCAGCTCGTCGGTGGCGACGAGGAGTCCGGGGGTGCAGAAGCCGCACTGGACGGCGCCGGCGTCGAGGAAGGCCTGCTGGACCGGGTGCAGCCCGTCCTCGGTGGCCATCCCCTCCACCGTGCCGATCTCGCGGCCCTCGGCCTGGCCCGCGGCGACCAGGCAGGAGCACACCGGGACGCCGTCGAGGTAGACCGTGCAGGAGCCGCACTCGCCCTGCTCGCAGGCGTTCTTCGACCCGGGCAGGCCCATCCGCTCGCGGAGGACGTAGAGCAGGCTCTCGCCCGCCCAGACGTCGTCCACCTCCCGGGGGGTGCCGTTCACGGTGCAGGTCAGGCGCACGTCAGGCCTCCTTCGCGGTGCGGTACTCGGCCCAGGCCCAGGTCAGCGCCCGCCGCGCCATGACCGAGAGGGCGTGGACGCGGTAGGCGGCGGTGCCGCGGACGTCGTCGATGGGGGCGGCCGCCCCGGCGACCAGCTCCCCGAAGCGGGCCGCAGTGGCGGCGGGCAGCTCCGCCCGGGTCTCCCACAGCGCCGCCAGCTCCCCGGCCAGGAACTCCTCGGCGGCGACCGCGCGGCGCGGCGTCGGGGCGGCCGAGCCGATGCCGGTGCCGACGGCACCGCGGTCGGGGTGCAGCGCCAGCCCGAAGGCGGCGACGGCGATCACCATCGCGTTGCGGGTGCCGATCTTGCTGTACTGCTGCGGGCCGGACGCCGGGCGGACCAGCACCGCGGCGACGAGCTCGTCCGGGGTCAGCGCCGACCTCTTGACCCCGGTGAAGAAGTCGGCGACCGGGATGCGGCGGGTGCCCGAGACCGAGGCGACCTCGACCTCCGCGCCGGCGGCCAGCAGCGCCGGGTGCGCGTCGCCGGCGGGGGAGGCGGTGGCCAGGTTGCCGCCCACCGTGCCGCGGTTGCGGATCTGCGGCGAGCCGATCGTCCGCGCGGCCATCGCCAGCCCCGGCAGCCGGTCCCCGAGCTCGCCGATGACCCGGGCGTAGGGCACGCCGGCCCCGAGGCGGACGACGCCGTCCTCGGCGCCCCACTCCTGCAGCTCCCGCACCCGCGTCAGGTCGAGCAGCGCCGGGGGCCGCAGCCGGCCGAAGTTCACCGCGACCATCACGTCGGTGCCGCCGGCGATCGGCACGGCGTCGGGGTACGCCGCCCTCGCCTCCAGCGCCTCGGCCCAGGTGGTGGGCTGCAGGAACCGCATGCGTCCCCTTCCGTCCTCCGGGCGCCGCTGTCGGGGTCGTGGTGGCCCGGGGGCGGCCACGGTAGCCCCGGGGTGTCACGAGCAGGTTGCGCACCGGCGCGCGGCGACTCGCTGCCGTCACACGGGTCCGGGCAGGATCCCGCGCCATGGACACCGCCGACCTGCTGGTGCACGACGCCGAGCTGCTGGCCACCGTCGACGACGCGCGGCGCGAGATCGCCGGCGGCTGGGTGGCGGTGACCGGCGGGGTGGTGAGCGGCATCGGCGGTCCGGGCGACCCGCCACCGCCCGCCGTCCGCGCCGTCGACGCGCGCGGCTGCCTGGTCACCCCGGGGCTGGTCAACACCCACCACCACCTGTACCAGAACCTCACCCGCGCCTACGCCCCCGCGCTCACCGGTGGGCTGTTCGACTGGCTGGTGACGCTCTACCCGCGGTGGGCCGGCCTGGACGAGGAGGCCGCCTACGTGTCGGCCTACGTCGGGCTGACCGAGCTCGCGCTGGCCGGCTGCACGACGTCCACCGACCACCTGTACGTGCACCCGCGCGGCGGCGGGGACCTGATCTCCGCCGAGATCGCCGCGGCGCGCGACCTGGGCGTGCGGTCGCAGTTCACCCGCGGATCGATGTCGCTGTCGGTCAAGGACGGCGGGCTGCCGCCGGACTCCGTGGTGCAGGACGACGACGAGATCCTGGCCGACTCCGAGCGCCTGGTCGCCGCCCACCACGACCGCTCGCCGACCGCGCTGACCCGGATCGCGCTCGCGCCCTGCTCACCGTTCAGCGTGTCGACCTCGCTGATGACGCGCACGGCGGAGCTGGCCGAGGCCCTCGACGTCCGGCTGCACACCCACCTGTGCGAGACGCGGGACGAGGACGCCTTCTGCCTGGAGACCTTCGGCCGGCGGCCGGTCGAGTACCTGGCCGACGTCGGCTGGCTGTCCGACCGGGTGTGGCTCGCCCACGTGGTCTGGCCATCGGCGGAGGAGGTGGGCCGCCTGGGCGCGGCGGGGGTGGGGGCGGCGCACTGCCCGTCGTCCAACATGATCCTGGGCTCCGGCCTGGCCCCGGTCGCCGAGCTCCGGGCCGCGGGCGCCCCGGTGGGGCTGGGCGTGGACGGGTCGGCGTCGGCGGACGCGGCGTCGCTGTGGCTGGAGGCGCGCACGGCGATGCTGCAGGGCAAGCTGCGGCACGGTGCCGGCTCGTTCACCGCCCGCGACGCGCTGGAGCTCGCGACCCGTGGCGGCGCCGCCTGCCTCGGCCGCACCGGTGAGATCGGGCAGCTGTCGGTCGGCGCGTGCGGCGACCTGGTCGTGTGGCCGCTGTCGGGGGTCGCGTTCGCCGGGGCGCTGTCCGACCCGGTCGAGGCGTGGCTGCGCTGCGGGCCGGTGGCGGCGCGGCACACCGTCGTCGCGGGGCGGTTCGTCGTGGAGGACGGCGCCCCGGTCCACCCCGGTCTGGACGAGCAGCTCGCCGTCCACCGCCGCGTCTCGGCCCGCCTCCAGTCTCCGCGCTGACCTCGCCGAAGTGGCCACTTCGGCGGAACGGCCGCCCGAGTGGCCACTTCGGCGGAACGTCAGAGGGCGGCGGCGAGGGCGTGCAGGTCGTCGAGGGTCGCGTCGACGTGCGGGGAGACGCGCAGCACCGGGCCGGTCATCTCCTCCGGCGCCCGCTCGACGCCGATCGCCGTGGTGACGATGCCCTGGTCGTTCAGCAGCCGGGCGCGGGTGGCGACGACGTCCACGCCGTCCGGCGGGGCGAGCGTGGTGGTCGCCGTCGGCTCGCCGGCCGGCTCCACCACCCGCCAGCCGGCCGCGCCGTCGAGGACCTCCCGCCCGGCCCGGCCCAGGGCGGCCAGCCGCTCGCGCACCCGGGCGGGCCCGGCGGCGAGGTGCTCGCCCACCGCGAGGACCAGGCCCACCCGGCCGGCCACGTGCGCCTCGCCCGACTCGAAGGCCCGCATGGGCGGCAGGTCCGCCGGGGCCGACAGCACCGGGGTCAGCCGGCGGGCCAGCCCCGGCCGGACGCACAGGAAGCCGACGCCGCGCGGCCCGGCGAGCCACTTGCGGGAGGTGCCGTAGACGGCGTCGGCGCCCAGGTCGGTGTCGACCTGGCCCAGCGACTGGGCGGTGTCGAGCACCAGCGGCACCCCGGCCGCGCGGCACAGCGCCACGATCTCCCCGGCCGGCTGCACGACGCCGCGGTGGCTGGCCACGTGCGTGAGGTGCACCGCCGCCGGCGGGTCGCCGGCGAGCAGCCGCTCGACCTCCTCGGGCACGGCCCGGCCGGCGCCGTCGATCGGCAGCGGCACCGGCGTCACCCCGGCCGCCCGCAGCATGGCCGCGTTGGGGGCGTACTCCCCGGGGAGGACGGCGACCCGGCTGCCGGGCGCCAGTCGCCAGCCCGCCAGCAGCGTGGCCAGCGCGTGCTGAGCGGACTCCACGAACGCGAGGTCGGCCGCGGCCATCCCGACGAGACCGGCGAGCACCGAGCGGCCCTGCTGCAGGAGGTCCTGCGCGGCCGCCTCGGCGACGTACCCGCCCAGCTCGGCCTCGTGCCGGGCGTGGTGGGCGACGGCCTCCAGGACGCGGTTGCTCTGCCGGCTGCAGGCGGCGGTGTCCAGGTGCCGTCCGGCGGGGCGGGGCCGGGCGGCGCGCCAGGCGGCGGCGAGGTCCTCGTGCGGGAGGTCGGCGGTGCTCACCGGCCCACGCTAGGCGAGGCCGGCCCCGTGGTCCGTCAGGTGTCCAGCACGCCCCGGGCGATCGAGACGCCGGAGTGGGTGGGGTCGCCGTCCAGCTGCTCGACCGAGACGTCGACGATCGGGTACTGACCGATGTCGAGCCCGGGCGGCAGCGGGAGCTCCTCGGTGCCGGCGCGCACGACGCCGACCGAGACCATGCCCTCGACCGCCTCGTCGATCAGCCACACCTCGAGGTAGCCCTCGTCGGGGGCGGCCGCGTCCAGCTCCAGCCGCAGCACCCGCGTGCCGTCGGGCCGCTCGACGACCTCGGCAGCGCCGGAGGCCTCGTTCTCCCCGAGCGGGTCCAGCTTGGTCGCGGCGAGGGCGACCACGGCCGGGTCGTCGTCGTCCCCGCCGAGCGCGACGGCGCCGGCACCGATGCCGGCCCCGACGACGAGCGAGGCCGCGGCCGCCAGCAGCAGCCGGGAGCGGCGCGGGCGGAGCGGGACCACCTCGGCGTCCGGCTCGGGAGCCGGCCCGGCGGCGGCCGCCGGGCTCAGGTCCGGGTCGGCCTCCGTCCGCGGGACGGCGGTCACGCCGGTGCTTGCCGCGATCGCCGCCCAGACGTGCGCCGGCGGGGGCACCGGTGCGCCCGGTGCGGCGAGCTCGGGGACGGCGAGGGCCTCGACGCCGCGGCGCAGGCCCGCCACCTCGCCGGAGCAGGTGCTGCAGTCGGCCAGGTGGGCGGCATCGTCGGAGGGAAGGGGTTCGCCGAGGGCGGCCAGCGCCAGGTCCTCAGGCGTGCAGTGCTGCGGCACCGTCCACCTCCAACCGGTTGCGCAGGCGCTCCAGTGTGCGCCGGATGTGACTCTTGACGGTGCCCAGCGGCAGCCCGGTGCGGGTCGCGATCTGGGCGTGGGTGAGGTCCTCGAAGAAGGCGAGCTCGATGATGCCCCGCTGCGGCTGGTCGATGCGGTCGAGCTCGTCGAGCAGCAGCACGCGGTCGGCGACGGCGGTGTCCAGCGGCCGGGCGGTGGACGGACCGGGGCGCGCCTCGGCGTCGGCGGCGGCCGCCTCGGCGAGGCGGCGCTGACGGTCGCGCCGGGCCCACGTGTCGGCGATCTTGTGCCGGCACACCCCGACGAGCCACGCCGGCAGCGGGCCGGACTCCGGCCGGTACCCGGTGCGCCCGGTCCACGCCGAGACGAAGACCTGCTGGGTGACGTCCTCGGCGTCCGGGCCGGGGCCGAACGCCCGCACCGCCATGCCGTGCACCTGACCGGCCCAGCGCTCGTAGGCCAGGGCGAGCGCCTGCTCGTCGCCGGCGGCGAAGCGGCGGCCGACCTCGGCGTCGTCGGGCTCCGGGGCGGACCCCGGCAGCGGGACGACGTCGTTGGCCACGGAGGCGACAGTAGTTGGCCGTGCGCGGGAGGTGGGCGCGGTGGCTGCCACCGGACGCTCGAGCAGACCCGTCACGCCGTCCTCCTCCCGCCGCTCCGGTGCGTGTCCGGACCTGCTTCGCCGCGCGCCCCGGTGCCGGATGCAGAGGTGCCGGGTGCAGAGGTGCCGGGTGCAGAGGTGCCGGGTGCAGCGGTCACGGCGCGGGTTCGGCCACGACGACCACGTTGTCCCGGTAGCTGCGGTACTCGGGCAGGAACGGCCCGCCGCAGGTGACGACCACCAGCCGGGGCGGGCCGCCGCGGGCGAACAGCTGGTCGAGCGGGAGCTCCTGCTTGGTGATCACCTCGCGGGCCACCACCCGCCAGCTCGTGGCCGAGCCGGTCGCGTCGGTGACCAGCACCTGGTCGCCGACGTCGGCCTCCCGCAGCGGTGCCAGCGCCCCCAGACCCTGCTCCGCGTCGTCCACGTGCCCGGCCAGCACGGCCGAGCCCGGGGCGCCGGGAGCGGGACCGAAGCGGTACCAGCCGACGCGGGAGACGTCGGCGGGCAGCTCCATCTGGCCGTCGTCGGCGACGCCGACCGGGTCCAGCGGGGCGTCCACGCCGAGGCCGGGGACCGCGAGCCGCACCGGTGCCGGGGCGGCGGGCGCCTCGGTGGGGGCGGCGTCCCGGGCGGCCACGGGGGGCAGCCGCCCGGGGTCCGCCGGCGCCGGCGGCGGGGGTTCCGCCGGCGCCGACGGCGTGGACGCGGAGAGGACCTGCTCGACCGGTGCGCCCGCAGCCGCCGGTTCCCGGGTCAGCTGCCAGGTGACCGGCACGCCGATCGCCACGGCCAGACCCAGGGCCGCGCCGGCGGCTGCGCGTCGCATGGTCGGTCCCGCTCCGGTCCGGGTCCCGTCAGGCCCGCGAGCCGGCCAGCTTGCGGGCGCTCAGGCCGGCGGCCACGAGCCCGGCCAGGGAGAGGGCGGCCAGGGGGGCGGGGAAGCCGCCCTCGTCGGCCAGGCCCGCGCTGCCGCCGGGGACGCCGGAGGGCGCGGAGTGCGACCCGGAGATCGTCTGGACGGCGAGCTCGTAGCCGGCCTCCTCCGAGCCCCACGCGTAGACGATCGTGGTGGCGCCCTCGGTGAGGGTCAGGTCGGCGGGGCCGATGGCGACGGTGTCGGTGCCGGCCACGACGACGTCGGCGCTGATCGTGCCCGCCGGGACCTCGAGGGTGGCCTCGTTCGGGTTGGTCAGCCCGGGCGCGACCACCTGGCCGCCGGCCCGCACGTCCACGGCCGGGGCCGCGGCGGTGTGGCGGACGGTGACGCGCGCCTGGCCGGCCGGGACGGCCGAGGTGTCGTTGACGAACGGGGTCAGCGCCGGGGCGCCGTTCGCGTCGAGGTGGGCGACGACGGTGGCGTTGGCACCGGCGGGCACGGCCACGCCGTCGGCCGCGAGCAGCGGTTCGCCCGAGCCGTCGGGGGCGTCGGCGGGGAAGAGCGCCAGGTCGTAGCTGCCGGCGGGCAGCTGCAGCGGGTCGGTCAGGGTGCCGGGCTGGAAGTCGTCGATCAGCCGCTCGCCGTTGGCGTAGACGTCGACGGGGGTGTCGGGCACGCCGTGCAGCACCGAGACGGTGGCGGTGCCCTCGTCGGCGCCCGCGGGGGTGGCGCCGAGGACGAGCGCGACGCCGACGGCGCCGGCGGCACCGAGGGCGAGGCCGGTCGAGCGGGTCCGGGTCATGGGACGGTCCTTCCGGTAGGGGGTGACTGCCTTGTCACCGCCTCTTCCGGGCAGGTCGCCGTCCTGGATGCAGCACCTCGTTCCCCGCCGAAATGGCCATTCCGGCGGAAGGGTCGGGCGCGACCGGATCGCCGAAGTGGCCACTTCGGCGATCAGGGGTCGGCGGTGGCGTCAGGAGGGGACGGAGAGGGAGACGCCGAAGTCGCCGTCCGGGTCGGTCCACCAGTGGGTGAGGCGCAGGCCGGCCGCGGCGAGCTCCGCCGCGACGCCCTCGGGCCGGAACTTGGCCGAGACCTCGGTGCGCATCTCCTCGCCCGCGGCGAAGGCCACCTGCAGGCCGAGCGCCGGCACCGCGACGACCTGGTCGATCACCGAGCGCAGCCGCATCTCGATCCACTCGGCCGCGGCGTCCCAGCGGGCGACGTGCTCGAACGCCGCCGGGTCGAAGCCGGCGCCCAGCTCGCGGTTGAGGACGGCGAGCACGTTGCGGTTGAACTCGGCGGTGACCCCGGCGGCGTCGTCGTAGGCGGGGACGAGCCGGGCCGGGTCCTTGACCAGGTCGGTACCCAGCAGGAAGGAGTCGCCGGGGGAGAGCGTGCCGGCCAGCTCGGCGAGGAAGGCCGCGCGCGGCCCCGGCTCGAGGTTGCCGATCGTCGAGCCGAGGAAGGCCACGAGCCGCCGGCCCTCGCGCGGCAGCCGGGCGAGGTGGGCGGTGAAGTCGCCGACCACCGCGTCGACGGCGACGCCCGGGTACTCCGCGGTGATCGCCGTACCGGCCGCCGCCAGCACCGAGGGGTCCACGTCGAAGGGCACGAAGCGGCGCAGGGTGCCGGCGTCGTGCAGCGCGGACAGCAGCAGCCGGGTCTTCTCCGACGTCCCGCTGCCCAGCTCGACGAGCACGTCGGCCCCGGACGCGGCCGCGATCTCGCCGGCCCGCGCGGCGAGCACCGCCCGCTCGGCGCGGGTGGGGTAGTACTCGGGCAGCCGGGTGATCTCGTCGAACAGCTCGCTGCCGCGCTCGTCGTAGAACCACCGCGGCGGCAGCGACTTCGGCGTCGACGTCAGTCCTGCCAGGGCGTCGGCGCGCAGGGCCTCGCGCGCGGCCCCGGGGGCCAGGTGGCTGGTCAGCGAGACGGTCATGCGGCTCCGATCGGGGTGAGGGTGAGGCCGTCGGGCGTGACCTCGACCAGGTGGCGGTCGGGGAGGTCGCGCCAGGCCGGGTCGTCGTCCCACGGCTCGCTGGCCAGTGCGGTGCCCTCGCCGGTGACCAGCACCGACAGGGTGTCGCCCCAGGTGGTCGCCAGCAGGCGGGTGCCGTCGGCGGCGAGCAGGTTGAGCCGGGCGGACGGGTCGGCCGCGCCCACCTCGGCCACCGTGGCGGCCAGGGCGTCCAGGCCGCGGTCGAACGCGAGTGCGGCCAGCAGCGCGCTGTCGACGGTGGACTCCGCGTCGCGCACCGGCGGCAGCACGGCCCGGTCCACCCGGCCGTTGTGCGACAGCAGCGCGCGGCCGTCGGTGAACGGCGCCGCCGCGCTCTCCTCCAGCGGCATCCCCACCGTGGCCGAGCGGACGGCGGCCACGACGCAGCCCGACCGCAGCACCGGCGCGACCGACGCGAAGGAGGGGTCGCCCCACAGCGGCCGGGCCGACCGCCACCGTGCCGGCTCCGGCCGGTCCGGCACGAAGAAGCCCACCCCCCAGCCGTCGGCGTTGACCGTCCCGTACCGCTGCCGGCGGGGGGCGTAGGACTGCACGAGCAGGGACGACGGCTGGTCCAGGACCAGCGAGGCGAGCGTGCGCGGGCGGCCCAGCCAGCCCAGGTGGCGGCACATCAGGCCGACCAGGCCAGCCGGATGCCGCTGAAGACCTGCCGGCGGATCGGGTGGTCCCAGTTGCGGAAGCTCGGCCGCAGGATCGACGCGCCGACCGCCCAGGAGCCGCCGCGGAGCACCTTGTAGTCGCCGCCGAAGAAGGGCGCGGAGTAGTCGGCGTAGAGCATCGGCCGGAACCCCGGCCACGCGGTGAAGGGCGACGACGTCCACTCCCACACGTCGCCCATCAGCTGCTCCACCCCGTACGCCGACGCCCCGGCCGGGTACGCGCCGGCCGGGGCCGGGCGCAGCGAGAGCCCGTCCAGGTTGGCCAGCGCCGCGGTCGGCTCGGTGTCGCCCCACGGGAACCGGCGGCGCCGGCCCAGGGCCGGGTCCCAGGCCGCCGCCTTCTCCCACTCGGCCTCGGTGGGCAGCCGCGCGCCGGCCCAGGCGGCGTAGGCCTCGGCCTCGAAGTACGTGACGTGCTGGACCGGTTCGTCCGGCGGCAGCTCCTCGACGACGCCGAACCGGGTGCGGGTGCCCTCGGGCCGCCAGTACATCGGCGCGGTGAGGCCGGCCTCGTCGCGGTGCGCCCGGCCCCGCCCGGACCACCACCGGTCGTCGCGGTAGCCGCCGTCGGCCACGAACGCGGCGTACTCGGCGTTGGTCACCGGCACCCGGCCGATGCGGAAGGCGGGGACGTCGACCACGTGCGCCGGCCGCTCGTTGTCCAGGCTGAACGGCTCGTCGGCGGCGTCGACGCCGAGCACGAACTCGCCACCGGGCACGAGCACCGACGTGCCCGCGACCCCGGCCCGGCCGGGCGGCAGCGGCGCCCCGGTGCCGAGCAGCGGCGGGCCGCCGCGCAGGGCGAGGGCCTGCAGCATCGTCTCGTCGTGCTGCTGCTCGTGGCTGACGACCATCGCGACGGGGAACGGGTCGTCGTCGGCACCGAGCCGGTCCACCCGGTCCAGCACCCGGTCCCGCACCTGCCGGCAGAAGGCCCGCGCCTCCACCGGGGGGAGCAGCGGCAGCCGGGACCGGACGGCGCGCGGCTGGGTGAAGGCGTCGTACAGCGCCTCGACGTCGGGCGGCAGCAGCCCGGGCCGGGCCGCGTCGCCGCCGCGCAGCAGCCACAGGTCCTCCTGCTGGCCGATGTGCGCGAGGTCCCACACCAGCGGCGAGAGCAGCGGCGTGTGCTGGCGCAGCAGCTCGGGCTCGTCGTGGTCGGTGAGCCGCAGCGTGCGCTCGCGGGCCGCGGTCAGGTCGCGGGCCAGCAGCTCGCGGGCAGGCAGGTCGTGCGCGGGGCTCATCGCAGGCCCTCCCCGGTCCCGGCCAGGAGCGCGGCGGCCGGCCCACCGGTGTGCAGCGCGTCGAGCACCTCGCCGCCCGGGTCGCCGCCGCGCTCGACGAGCTCGGCCAGGGCCTCGACCTCCGCCCGCAGGGCGGCCGGGGCGGCGTCGATCGCGGCGGCCAGGCAGGCGCGGGCGGCGGCGTGGAGGGCGGGGTCGGCCAGCCCCTCGCGGGCGGCGCGGTCCCAGGCGCCGGCGGTGGGGCCGGTGGCCTCGGCCGCCCGGCCGGCGGCCACCGGGTCGTCCAGCAGCACGGTGGTCACCGCGGCCAGAGCGGGCCACCACGGTTCGGGGGCGGCGTCGAGGTAGCGGATCTCCAGCCAGCCCCGCGGCCGGACCGGCGGGAACAGCGTGGTCAGGTGGTAGTCGAGGTCGGCGGCCGAGGGCCGGCGGTCGCCGAGGGGCACCTCGCCGGTCACCCAGTCGGCGAACGCCACCCGCCCGCGCACCGGCTCCGCGCCGTCGCCGTCCCGGACCAGCATCACCGGCGCCGCCAGGGCGTAGGCGGCCCACTCGCCGGCCGGGTCGTCGCCGCGCAGCAGCGGGCCGCACCGGGCCTGGTCGAGGGCGCCCCACACCTGCTGCCGGGTCGACCGCCAGCCGGTGCGGCGACCGCCGGCCAGCGGTGAGCACGCGGACACGGCCACCAGCACGGGTCCGAGCTGGTGGGCCAGGGCCACCCGGTCGCCCCAGCCGGCGGCGGGCCCGGCCTCGAGGTTGACCTGCAGCGAGGCGGTCGAGGTCATCATCGCCGTCCCCGGGCCGGCGCAGCCGACGGCGGCGAAGTGCCGCTCCATGGCGGCGTAGCGGCCGGCCGGGTTCACCCGCTGCGGCGGGCGCAGCGGATCGTGCCCGACCGGGACGGCGACCAGCCGGTCGGCGGCCAGGGCGGCGGTCAGCACCGCCCGGTCGGCCCGCAGCGCGGCGACCGCGGCGGACACGCCGGGCAGCGGCGGGCCGGAGAGCTCCACCTGCCCGCCGGGCTCGCAGGTGAGCCGGCTGCCACCGGGCAGCGGCGGGACCGAGGCCACCGCGGCGCAGACGCGGCCCCACGGCACGCGGGCGGCCGGCCGGTCGCGGTCGACGAGGTGCGCCTCGAGCTCCAGGCCGACGGTGCCGGGCGGCCCGTCGTGCAGCGCCGCCGCGGCGACGGCGGCGAACGCGGTGTCGAGGTCCAGCACGCTGCTGCACCGGTCGGTCACGGGGGCCACGCGGCCCACCCCCTCCAGGTCCGGACCGGTCGCCGGGGCGACCGCGGGTCGGTGCGGGGGCGGCCTCTCCTCCGGCCGTCCTCGACTCCATCCTCCACGCGGTCACCGACAGGACAAGCCCCGCCGGCGATCGCTCTGCCGGGTGTTCGTACGACGATGGCCGCATGGATTCCCCCGACCGGCTCGGCGGCCCGCGGCCGCGCGACGCCCTGGGCCGCCCGCTGCCGCGCGGGGCGGCAGGGGTGGAGCGGATGCCCGAGGGGGTCGCGCGCACCCCGCACGAGGCGCTCGCCGAGGCGCAGCGGCTGCTCGACGCCGGCCTCCCCTTCCACGCCCACGAGGTGCTGGAGGACGCCTGGAAGGCCACCTCCGGTGCGGAGCGGGAGCTGTGGCGCGGCCTGGCGCAGCTCGCCGTCGGCGTCACGCACGCCGCCCGCGGCAACCCGCGGGGCGCGGCCACGCTGCTGGAGCGGGCGGCGCGGAACCTGTCGCCGTTCGCGGCCGACCCACCGCACGGCGTGGACGTCGCCGGGCTGATCGCCTGGGCCGGGAGCGCGGCCGAGGACGCGCGGGCGGGCGGCGGGGCGTGTGGTCCCGTGCCGCGACTGGGTAGCCGGGGGGCCTGACCCACCGGCGGAGGGACGGGCGTGCGGGACACCACACGGGCAACGGCGGTCGTCGTCGCGGCGGTCGCGCAGATCGTGGGCAGCCCCCTGGGCACCGCGCTCGCCGGGCGCAGCGTCGGGGAGGTGAGCGACGACCTGCGCTCCCCGCTCACCCCGGCCGGCTACGCGTTCGCCATCTGGGGCGTGATCTTCGCCGGCGCCCTCGCGTGGGCGGTGTACCAGGCCCTGCCGGCCCAGCGCACGCGGGCGGTGCACCGGCGGACCGGCTGGCCGCTGGCGGCGGCGTTCGCCGGGAACGCGCTGTGGGAGGTGCTGTTCCCGCTGGTGGGCGAGTCGCAGCCGCTGCTGCCCGTGGCCCTGCTGTTCGCGATCGTGGCCGCGACCGCGGTGGCGTGGGCGCACCTGCAGGCGCTGCCCGTCGAGGGCCTGTCCCGGGTGCTGCCCGCCGCGGTGACCGGGCTCCTGCTCGGCTGGGTCACCGTGGCCGCGGCGGTCAACGTGGCGACGGCGGGGGTGGCCCTGGGCGCGGCGCCGTCCGGAGCCGCGGCGCGGTGGTGGGCCGTCGCGGCGCTGGTCGCGGTCGCCGGGGTCGCCTCGGCGCTCGTGCTCACCGCCCGGGCCGCCGCGGGCCCCTTCGCCCTGGCCGTGGTCTGGGGACTGCTGGCCGTCGCGGTGGACGGCCCGCCGGCCCTGGTCGCGGGGACGGCGCTGGCCGCTGCCTCGGCGGTCGCCGTCGCGCTCGTCGCCCGCGCCGTCGTCCGGCCCGACCGCGGCACGCTGCTGGTCGGGTGAGCCCGGGGGTGACCCGTCGGTGAGCCCGGTCACGGTGGGACCATCGCAGGCGCCATGAGCACAGATCCCGCACCTGCCGCCGGCGACCCCACCGACGTCGCGGAGCCCGCCGCCCCGCCGGTCCGCGGGCCGGTCACGTCCGCGTCCTACTCCGTCACCGTGCGGCTGCGCGCCGACGTCGACCCGGCCAGCATCGGCCGGATCGCCACCGCGGTGGGCCTCGCGGGCGGGGCGGTCACCGCCATCGACGTCGTCGAGTCCCGGTCGGACCACCTCACCGTCGACGTCACCTGCTCGGCCGCCGACGCCGCGCACTCGCAGGAGATGGTCGACGCGATGGGGGCGCTCCCGGGCGTCGAGGTGCGCAAGGTCAGCGACCGGACCTTCCTGCTGCACCTGGGCGGCAAGCTCGAGGTCGCGTCGAAGGTGCCGCTGAAGACCCGCGACGACCTCTCGATGGCCTACACCCCCGGCGTGGCGCGGGTCTGCCTGGCGCTGGCCGACCACCCCGAGGACGTCCGCCGCCTGACGATCAAGGGCAACACGGTCGCCGTCGTCACCGACGGGTCGGCGGTGCTGGGGCTCGGCGACATCGGCCCCGGTGCCGCGCTGCCGGTGATGGAGGGCAAGGCGGTCCTGTTCAAGCGGTTCGCCGACATCGACGCCTGGCCGATCTGCCTGGACACCCAGGACGTCGACGAGATCGTGCGCACCGTGGAGCTGCTCGCGCCCGGCTTCGGCGGCATCAACCTCGAGGACATCGCCGCCCCCCGCTGCTTCGAGATCGAGAAGCGGCTGCGCGAGCGGCTGGACATCCCGGTGTTCCACGACGACCAGCACGGGACGGCGATCTGCGCGCTCGCCGCGCTCACCAACGCGCTGCGCGTGGTGGACAAGCGGCTGCCCGACGTCCGGATCGTCGTCGCCGGCGGCGGTGCGGCCGGGACGGCGATCGTGAACCTCCTGCTGGCCGCCGGCGCCGCGCGCGTGCTCGTGTGGGACCGCGAGGGGATCCTCAGCCCCGACGACGAGCGGCTCACCCCGGCCAAGCACGACCTCGCGCGGCGCACCAACTCCGGCTGCGTGCGCGGCGAGCTGCCCGACGCGCTGGACGGCGCCGACGTGTTCATCGGGGTGAGCGCCGGCAACGTGCTCGACGTGGCGGACCTCGCCCGGATGGCCGACCGCGCCGTCGTCTTCCCCATGGCCAACCCGACCCCCGAGGTCGACCCGGTGCGCGCCCGGCAGCACGCCGCCGTCGTGGCCTCGGGGCGGTCGGACCTGCCGAACCAGATCAACAACGTGCTGGCCTTCCCGGGGGTCTTCCGCGGGCTGCTCGACGCCCGGGCCACCGAGATCGACACCCCGATGCTGCTGGCGGCCGCGGAGGCGCTCGCGGCGATCGTGAGCGACGAGGAGCTCAACGCCAACTACATCATCCCGAGCGTCTTCGACCCGGCGGTCACCACGGTCGTCGCCGAGGCGGTGGCGGCAGCCGCCCGGGCCACCGGCGCCGTGGTCGAGCTGCCCGGCCGCCCCGGCCTGTCGGACTGACGCCGGCGGCCGCCGGACCCACTCTGCGGGCACGTTCCGTGCGGTGCGGGCGCGATCCCGCCCGCACCGTGGGGAAACCGCCCGCAACGTCACCCGCTCGGGGGCGTCGGTCCGCCGAAGTGGCCATTTCGGCGGCGAGAGGGCGCCGGGACCGCGCCCGGCGTGGATCATGGCCGGGTGCCCGAGTTGCCCGAGGTGGAGGCGCTGGCGGGGTTCCTGCGGGAGAACGCCGTCGGCAGGGTCCTGACGCGCGCCGACCTGGCCGCCGTCCAGGCCATCAAGACGTTCGACCCGCCGCTGCCGGCGCTGGCCGGCCTGGAGGTCACCGGCGCGTCCCGGCACGGGAAGTTCCTCGACCTCGACGTCTCCGGGCTGCACCTCGTCGTCCACCTGGCGCGGGCGGGCTGGCTGCACTGGCGGGAGAACCTGCCCGCCGCGCCGCCGAAGCCGGGCAAGGGACCGCTGGCCCTGCGGGTCCACCTGGATGACGGCAACGGCTTCGACCTCACCGAGCAGGGCACCCGCAAGGGGCTGGCGGTGTACGTCGTCCGCTCGCCGGCGGAGGTGCCGGGCATCGACCGGCTCGGACCCGACGCGCTGGCGGTCGACCGGGAGCAGTTCGCCGCGTTGCTGGCCGGCCGCAGCGGCCAGCTCAAGGGCGCGCTCACCGACCAGACGCTGATCGCCGGGATCGGCAACGCCTACTCCGACGAGATCCTGCACGCCGCGCGCCTGTCGCCGTTCAAGATGGCCGACAAGCTGACCGACGACGAGGTGATCCGGCTCTACGACGCGATGCGGACCGAGCTGGCCGACGCCCTGGCCCGCCAGCTCGGTCAGAAGGCGGCGACGATGAAGGGCGAGAAGCGGTCGGGGCTGCAGGTGCACGCCCGCACCGGGCTGCCGTGCCCGGTCTGCGGCGACACCGTGCGCGAGGTCAGCTTCGCCGACACCTCGCTGCAGTACTGCCCGACCTGCCAGACCGGCGGAAAGCCGCTCGCCGACCGCCGCATGTCCAAGCTCCTGCGCTGAGTGGAGGGGGGGGGCGGCGGGTCCCCACACCCCACCCCCCACCCCCGCCCCCCCCCCCCCCCCCCACCCCCCCCCGCGCCGGCGCCCCGCCCCCCCCCCCCCCCCCCCCCCCCCCCCCCACTCCGGTCAGGCGAGGAGCTCGCGGGTGACGGCGGACTGCTCGGTCAGCACGCCGCCGATCACCTGCTGGGTCTCGTTGATGCTCTCCACCAGCGTGCTGATCGCCGCCAGCGCGGTGACCACGCGGTCGACCTGCTGCTGGATGGCGGTCACCTTGCCGTCGACGTCGGTGGTCGCCCGGGCGGTCTCGGTCGCGAGCTCCTTGACCTCGTTGGCGACGACGGCGAAGCCGCGCCCGGCCTCCCCGGCGCGGGCGGCCTCGATGGTCGCGTTGAGCGCGAGCAGGTTGGTCTGGTCGGCGATCCCGCGGATCACCTTGACCACCTTGCCGATGTCCTCGCTGGACACGCCGAGACCGGCCACCTCCTCGTTCGCCTGGGCGGTCAGCCGCTGGCCGTCGGCGGCCACGGTCGTCGCCGAGAGGACGTTGCGCTCCACCTCGGTGATCGACTCCAGCAGCTGCCGGCCGGCCTCGGTGAGGCGCTCGGTGGCGGCGAGGCGTTCCATCGTCTGCCCGAGCAGGAACGCCGCGCTGCGCAGGGCGGCCGCCCGGCCGGGCGCGAGCACGAGGGTGCGCGTGGCGAAGAAGTCCATCGTCCCCACGACCCGCCCGTCGACGAGGATCGGCAGGCAGACGCCGCTCCTGACGCCTGCCCGCCGCGCCGCGGGGGCGCGGACGCAGTCGGTCATCTCCGCGAGGTCCTCGACGAAGAAGAGGTCGCGGGTCTTCCAGGCGCGGCCGGACAGACCCACGCCCTCCCGGAAGGACGCCGTCAGCGTCACCTCGCGGAACTCCCGGCCGGCGCTGCCGGACTCGAGCACGAAGTGCAGCGCGCCGTCGGCGGGGTCGACCGCCCAGTAGGAGCCGTAGTCCCAGTGGAAGCCGTCGCGGATGGTGGCCAGGGCGCGGGTCATCGCCTCCTCCCGGGACGTCGCGGAGGTCATCTCCCGCAAGAGGTCGGCGACGGCCTGGGTGTCCTCGGCGGCCCTGGCCTGCCGGACGGCGGCACCCATCCGCTCGAGGGCCTGGCCCACCAGGACGCCGACGGCGCGCAGCGTGTGCAGGCGGGCCGGCGACAGCTCCAGCGTCTCGGTGGTGAAGAAGTCCATCGTCCCGGTGACCACGCCCTCCTCGGTCAGCGGGATGCAGACCCCGCTGCGGACGCCGGCGTGCTGGGCGGCGGGGGCGCGGACGCAGTCGGTCAGCTGCCCCAGGTCGGCGACGGCGACCAGGTCGCGCCGGCGCCAGGCGCGGCCGGCCAGCCCGACGCCCTCCCGGAAGGTGGCCGCGCGGGTCACCTCCCGGAACTCGGGGCCGGCGTCGCCGGACTCCCGGACGAACCGCAGCACCCTCTCGGCCGGGTCGACGCGCCAGTAGGAGCCGTAGGCCCAGCCGAACCGGGTGCGGACGAGGTCGAGGGCGGTGCCCACCGCTCCCTCGAGGGTGGAGCTGTCTCGGAGGGCGGTCACGATCTCGGTGACGGCCTCGACGTCGGCCCGGGCCTCGATGACGGACGGGTGCTCGGAGACGGCGGGACGGCGGGCGAACGGCATGGCGAGGCTCTCCTGTGAGGCTCGGAGCCGGATCGCTGCTGACCCGGCACCGGGAGCTTCGTCCCTGCCTGCGCCGGGGTTGAGCCCGAAACGGTCTTTTTTGGTGTCGCCAACGAATTGGACGCAACGGAACTGGAACGGATCCGTCCGTCCGGTCAGCCCGACGCGCGCCGGCCGCTCAGCCACGCCCCTGCCCGGGCCACGACGCTCGAGGTCACCCCGGCGTCGTCCCCGCCGCCGCGCTCGTCGGCCCGCGAGCCGACCGCCGTCCACCAGTCGGCCGTCGCCGGCGCCGCGAGCGCGTCGACCCGCTCCCCGGGCCGCGGCACGGCGACCTGGACCCCCGAGCGCTCGGCCGCGCTGCGCAGCCGCTGCACCGGCTCGGCCCAGCGGTGGAAGCCGAGGTTGAACGTGGCCCAGTGCACCGGCACGAGCAGGCCGCCGCCCAGGTCCCCGTGCGCCCGCACCGCCTCCTCGGGCGTCATGTGCACGGGCTTCCACGCGTCGTTGTAGGCGCCCACCGGGAGCAGGGTGAGATCGAAGGGGCCCAGGCGCGCGCCGATGGCGGCGAAGGCCGGGGTGTAGCCGGTGTCGCCGCCGAAGAACACCCGGTGCTGCGGGCCCGCGATCGCCCAGGAGGACCACAGCGTGGTGTCGCGGGTGAGGAACCGGCCGGAGAAGTGCCGCGCCTCGGTGCAGGTGAGGGTGAGCCCGGCGACCTGCACCGCACCGTCCCAGTCCAGCTCCACCACCCGGTCCTCGGGCACGCCCCAGCGGCGCAGGTGCGCCCCGATGCCGAGCGGGACGACGAACGGGGCGCGCTGCTGCCGCACCAGTTCCCGGACGGTCGGCAGGTCGAGGTGGTCGTAGTGGTCGTGGCTGATCAGGACGGCGTCGACCGGGGGCAGCTCCTCGAGCGGGGTGGGCGCCGGGTGCAGGCGCTCGGGACCCACGAGGGGGGACGGCGACACGCGCCGCCCCCACACCGGGTCGACCAGCACCCGGTGGCCGTCGACCTCCAGCAGCGCGCTGGAGTGGCCGAACCAGGTGACCGCCAGCTCGGCGGCCTCGGCCGGGAGCGGCGTGGGGGCCAGGGGTACCGGCCGGGCGGGGACGCCCTTGAGCCGGTCCTCCCGCAGCTGGCGCAGCAGCAGCCGGCGCTCCTCCGGACCGGGGACCGAGGAGGTGGCCAGCGTGTTGCGGAACCGCCCCTCGGAGAAGTGCGGCGAGCCCGCGACGTGCGGCCGCAGCACCCGGCGGCTCGCGCCGAGGGCCGTGGGCAGGCCCCAGGCCGCACGGGCGACCCAGGCCGCGGGTCCGGCGAGGAGAGCGGCGGTGACCAGGCGGCGCGTCGGAGGCACGTCCCGAGCATCCCAGCCCGGGCGGCCCGCCGTCGGGCACGCTGGGCGGGTGCCGACCGACGACGACGAGCCGGGCGGGGACCCCGCCTGCTGGCTGCACCGGGTCTGCCCGGCGTGCGGCCGGCCGGCCGAGGAGGAGCCCCGCCCCGACCGCTGCCCCGCGTGCGGAGAGCTCTTCCCGGAGGAGTGACGGCCGGCGGGATGCACGCGGCGGCGAGTGCGCGCCGCGAATCGGTCCCAGCGGGTGCCGATCGGCAGCGCCGTCCCTACAGCGACCCCGGTCACATCCTCTCCGACTGGAGGCCCGTGGTGGAACCACCCGAGGAACGCCGGATGCTCACCCCCGAGGAGTACCGCGAGGCGCAGGACTCGCCGGAGTTCACCGAGCTCCGGCGCCGCTTCCGCCGCTTCGCGTTCCCGATGACGGTCGCCTTCTTCTCCTGGTACCTGCTCTACGTCCTGCTCTCCACCTACGCCGACGACCTCATGTCCCGGCAGCTGTTCGGCAACGTGAACCTCGGCATCGTCCTCGGCCTCGCGCAGTTCGCGACCACGTTCCTCATCACCCAGCTCTACGTGCGCCACGCCGGGCGCAACACCGACCCGATCGCCGACGAGATGCGCGAGCGGCTCGAGCACCACGAGTACGCGCGGGGCACCCGCGGCGATGCGGCGGAAGGGGCCACCCGTGGCTGACCGCGCCGGCCTCGCGGTCACGGCCGCCGACTCGACCATCGGCGAGCCCGCGGTCAACATCGCCATCTTCGGTGCGTTCGTGCTGGTGACCCTGGTGATCACCTTCCGGGCCAGCCGGAACAACAAGACCGCCGCGGACTACTACGCCGCGGGGCGCAACATCAGCGGCACGCAGAACGGCCTGGCGATCGCGGGCGACTACCTGTCCGCGGCGTCGTTCCTCGGCATCGCCGGCGCCATCGCGCTCTACGGCTACGACGGCTTCCTGTACTCGATCGGCTTCCTCGTCGGCTGGCTGGTCGCGCTGCTGCTGGTCGCGGAGCTGCTGCGCAACACCGCTCGGTTCACCATGGCCGACGTCCTCGCCTTCCGGATGCGGCAGCGCCCCGTGCGCATGGCCGCGGCCCTCTCCACGCTGGCGGTCTGCCTCTTCTACCTGATCGCGCAGATGAGCGGCGCCGGCGGCCTGGTCACCCTGCTGCTGGGTGTCGAGGGCGAGGCGGCGCAGGCGCTCGTGGTCATCCTGGTCGGCGCGCTGATGATCATCTACGTGCTCGTGGGGGGCATGCGCGGCACCACGTACGTGCAGATCATCAAGGCGTCGCTGCTCATCGCGGGCGCGCTGGTGATGACCCTGTGGGTGCTGACCGAGGTCGGGTTCAACCTGTCGACCCTGCTGGGGGACGCGCAGCAGACGTCGGACTCGGTGGGCACGGGGATCGACGTGCTGGGGCCCGGCGCCCAGTACGGCGCGTCGGCCACGAGCCAGCTCGACTTCGTCTCGCTCGGCCTGGCGCTGGTGCTGGGGACGGCCGGCCTGCCGCACGTCCTCATGCGCTTCTACACGGTGCCGACGGCGAAGGACGCCCGCCGCTCGGTCGTGTGGGCCATCTGGCTGATCGGGATCTTCTACCTGTTCAGCCTGGTCATCGGCTACGGCGCCGGAGCACTGGTCGGGCCCGAGGCGATCGCCGCGGCGCCCGGGGCGGTCAACTCGGCGGCGCCGCTGCTCGCCTTCGAGCTCGGCGGCACCGTGCTGCTGGGCATCATCGCCGGCGTCGCGTTCGCCACCATCCTCGCCGTCGTCGCCGGTCTGACCATCACCGCCTCGGCGTCCTTCGCGCACGACGTCTACGCGTCGGTCATCAAGAAGGGGAACGTGCCGCCCAACGGCGAGGTCCGGGTCGCCCGCGTCACCGCGGTCGTGATCGGCGCCGTCTCGATCGGGCTCGGCATCCTGGCGCTGCAGGCCGGGCTGAACATCGCCTTCCTGGTGGCGCTGGCCTTCGCCGTCGCCGCCTCGGCGAACCTGCCGACGATCCTCTACACGCTGTTCTGGAAGCGGTTCACCACCCAGGGCGCGCTGTGGTCGATCTACGGCGGGCTGGTCTCCTGCGTCGGGCTGATCGTGTTCTCGCCGGTGGTGTCGGGTGACCCCGGTGCGCTCTTCCCCGGTGTGGACTTCGCCTGGTTCCCGCTCAAGAACCCCGGGATCGTCTCCATCCCGCTGTCGTTCCTGCTGGGCTGGCTGGGCACCGTCGTCTCCACCGAGCGGCCCGACGTCGACAAGTACGCCGAGCTGGAGGTGCGGGCCCTGACCGGCATCGGGGCGGAGAAGGCCGTGCAGCACTGAGGAAGGACCCCCTCGCCCCCCACCGCTCGCCAGCTCGCGGCGGGCCCCTGCGAGGGGGCCAGGGCCGGCGCGGGCCCCTGGAGGGTGGCCGACGGCGGGACCCTGCGAGGGGGCCGGCGGCCGGCGGCCGGCGGCCGGTCGATCGGACCGGCCGCCGGCGCGGCGGCGGCGCGCGGTGCCCGGCGGTCAGGCGCTCACTTGAGCATGTCCTTCATCTTCTGCAGCGTGGACTGACCGGGCTGCTGCGGCGTCGGGAACAGCCGCGGGTCGCCGGGCGGCAGGATCGGCGCGTCGGCCGTGGCCTCGATCGGGCGGGCGGCGAACTCGGCGCGGCCGTCGATCGACGGGCCCGACGCCCAGCGGCCGCTCGCCGCGTCGGGACCGTCGGAGGCGTCCAGGAACGTGTACCCCAGGTCGCCGACCTCCTCCTCGATCGGGAAGGCCTCGGGCACCGGGATGCCCTCCAGGCCGTCGTCCTTGAGCTCCTCGATGGCGGCCAGCCACTGCTGCTGGTGGTAGTGGTCGCGGGTGATGAGGAACCGCAGCATGTCCTTGACCCCGGGGTCGTCGGTCATGTTGTAGAGCCGGGCGACCTGCAACCGGCCCTGCATCTCGGCGGTCACGTTGTAGTGGAAGTCGGCCATGAGGTTGCCGCTGGCGGTCACGTAGGCGCCGGTCCACGGGTTGCCCATGCTGTCCATGTAGGAGGCGCCCGCGCCGTTGACGATCGCGTGCTGCGGGTTGTGCTGGCCGTAGCCGGCCGCGGCCTCCTTGCTGCGGTCCGCGGCGTCGGGCTTGAGCGGGATGTGGTCCAGCAGCCGGTCGATCATCGTCACGATCATCTCGACGTGTGCCAGCTCCTCGGTGCCGATGGACAGGAGCAGGTCCTTGTACTTGCCGGGCAGGCGGCAGTTCCAGCCCTGCAGCAGGTACTGCGTGGCCACGGTCATCTCGCCCCACTGGCCGCCGAGGACCTCCTGCATCTTGCGCGCGAAGTCCGGGTCGGGGCCGTCGGGCTTGGCCTCGTACTGCAGGGCGTGGGTGTGCGTGAACATGGCGTTCCCCTCAGTCGTCGCGACCACCGCCGGTGCGGTGACACCGGGGATCTGCCCGCGCCGGGTGGCCCGCCCGTGCCGTCCGCTGGCCCCCGGGTGCCAACTGTCGACCGCGGAGGGGATCCGTGGGCGTGACGCCCATGTCGAGTCCCATGAGATGTGTCAGGGATGAAGTCTCATGACATCTGTCGCTTGATCATCACCGTGCCGATGAGGTGTGGTGGGAAGACGAGCGGCGAT